>NZ_JCAXEA010000025.1:0-70817 GCF_059759125.1 Arthrobacter sp. GQ119
ATCCCGCTTACGAAGCGCTGCCGCTTCACAGAAGCCCGTCCCGCCATTGGTGGGGCGGGCTTCTGCCGTTAAGCCCTTGCAGCGAGCTCGGCTTTGGCTGCCGTCGCTCGGTGACCCTGCTGAAGAGCCCGTGGTCAGGTCAAACGCAACCAGGCGGCTCTCCGCGCGCTGGCCGATGCAGGGAGGCGCACCTGCGTCGTCTAAACTTGACCCGATGTCTACATTATTTGGAACAGACGGTGTCCGGGGCCTGGCGAACGGCCTGTTGACCGCCGAGCTCGCAATGCAGCTGGCCCAGGCCGCCGCCGTCGTGCTCGGCCATGAACGCACCACTGAAGGTGCGCGGCCGCGCGCCGTGGTGGCGAGGGACCCTCGCGCCAGCGGCGAGTTCATCGCCGCCGCCGTGGAGGCCGGCCTGTCCAGCTCCGGCATCGACGTCTACGACGCCGGAGTCCTCCCCACCCCCGCGGCGGCCTATCTCGTGGCCGACCTGAAGGCGGACTTTGGCGTGATGATCTCCGCCTCCCATAACCCCGCTCCGGACAACGGCATCAAGTTCTTCGCCCGCGGCGGCCAGAAGCTCCCCGACGAGGTGGAGGACGCCATCGAGGAGCAGATGGGCAAGGAGCCGGTCCGGCCCGTCGGCGGCGAAGTCGGGCGCATCCAGCGCTTCTCCGACGCCGAGGACCGCTACATCGTCCACCTCCTGGGAACCCTGCCGCACAACCTGCACGGCCTGAAGGTGGTCCTGGATTGCGCCCATGGCGCCGCCAGCGGCTGTTCCCCGCAGGTCTTCAAGGACGCCGGCGCTGATGTCGTGGTTATCGGCGCGGAGCCGGATGGCCTGAACATCAACGACGGCGTTGGCTCCACCCATCTGGGCCCGCTCAAGGCTGCCGTGGTGGCGCACGGCGCGGATCTGGGCATCGCCCATGACGGGGACGCCGACCGCTGCCTCGCCGTTGACCATGAAGGCAACGAAGTGGATGGCGACCAGATCATGGCCATCCTCGCAATTGCCCTTAAGAACGCCGGCAAGCTCAGAGACAACGTTCTGGTGGCCACCGTGATGAGCAACCTCGGACTGAAGATCGCGCTCCGGAACGCCGGCATTGAGATCCGCGAGACGGGCGTGGGGGACCGGTATGTTCTCGAACAGATGCGCGACGGCGGTTTCAACCTCGGCGGCGAACAGTCCGGTCACGTGATCCTCGCCGACTACGCCACTACCGGCGACGGTGTCCTGACAGGCCTGCAGTTGGCAGCCCAGGTGGCGCTCACGGGCAGGCCGCTCAAGGAGCTGGCCACGGTGATGATCAAACTCCCTCAGGTCCTCATCAACGTGAAGGACGTGGACCGCTCCCGGGTCAAGGGCGATCAGGTCCTCGCCGCAGCCGTACGGGTTGCCGAGGCGGAACTCGGCGAGACCGGCCGCGTGCTCCTCCGCCCGTCCGGCACGGAACCTGTTGTGCGCGTCATGGTGGAGGCCGGAAGCCAGGAGACCGCACAGGTCATCGCCGAGCGCCTGGCGCACGTGGTCAAATCCGAACTGGCGCTGGGCAGCGCTCCGAGCGAGCTCGTCCCGTAGGCCGAGTCCCGCCGGACGTAAGGAACAATCACAAAGCGGTCCCCTCCCTTGGGAGGCGGACCGCTTTTGTCCGTTGGGGTGCCGGTTGATCTCCAGGACGGCCCCTTGTTCCGGACGCTGATTGCCGTAGACTCGCGTGTGCCGAAGGACGGTCGATGCTCGTGGGGGGATGGACGGCAATGGTGAAACACCGACTGAAGAAGCATGACTGTACTCTTCACACCACTGATGCTGTCGAGCGTCTGGGACTCCTCGTGCCACGCATCGCGGAGGAGGCGGACACACCGGTTCGGCCGGCCGAGCTGGCCGACTGGATCTCCGTCGAGGCCGAGAACGAACCCGAGATCGCCAACCACGGCTGGACGGTGGAACTGGACGACGGGGTCGGTCTGCTCGTCCGGCCCGATCACGACGACCTGGCGGACCTGTTGGGAGAACAGGTGGGTGTCCGCTCGGTTGTCCAGCTCGATCGCGAGGTGTTCGCCGTTGCCGCGCCCCGGCTGTGCGCCGATGGACTGCGCGCAGCCGTTATGCAGGCCGTCGCCGCTGCCAACAGGAGGGCTCATGACCCGCATTCGGCGGGCCAGCCGGACACCCGAGCCGGAGACGGTGGCGCCCCGACCGAGCAAGCCGCCACGGTTCAGACAACACAGTCGGCACAGGCGGAGGAACCTCCCGAAGACGACGACCTGTGCCGCCTGGTCTCCGGCGACGCCGCGAGTAATGGGCGGAGAGTTCAAGTATGGGTCAATCGCAACGGCATCCTCATCCTGCCCGCCGGCACCATCCCGCACGGCCCCCTGGACCAGAGCGAGAACCCACACTTTCAGCGCGCCACCGTTAAGTCAGCTCGAGCTGTCCGCCTTGCAAAGCTCCATGCCGGGAAATGGATCCCCTACTCCTCCCTCAGCAAGCTCCGGCTCCGCCGGCCCGGGCTGGTGCGACGCCGGTGGACAGCTACGGTCATCGAGCGAAGTGGCGCTTCTGTCCCGTTGAGCTGGCGCGGAACCCGTCCACACGCACTGTTGTTCTGGGGGTACGTCGTCGCCCGATGCGGCCTCGGCTCGGTGGACGGGCTGCCCTAAACAGACGAGCCGGGTAAGCAGGAGGCGTTGGTCGTCGAACGGAAGTTACTCACTTAGTGGAGTCGCTGCGCAGCGCGTCCCGGATCTCGGTGAGCAGTGCGATTTGCGGGTCTTCAGCGGCTTCCTCCTTGACGTCCTGGTTGATGCCGAGCTTGCGATTGCGGCGCTCGATCATGTGGTTCATCGGCACAATAATGACGAAGTAGATGGCCGCGGCAACCAGCAGGAAGTTGACTACCGCGGTGAGGAGCACCCCGAACCGTATATCGCCGAAGGCGAGGAAGTTGTCAAAGTTGGGCTCTCCCACCAGCAGGGAGATGAGGGGCATCATGACGTTCTTAACCAATGCGTCCACGACTGCACTGAAGGCAGCGCCGATGATGACGGCTACGGCAAGGTCAATGACATTGCCCTTGAGAATGAATTTCTTGAATCCGGTAAGCATGGGAACCAAGCTATAGCAATCGCTGTAGACCTGCGCACAGCAAAACGGAACGCCGGGGAAAAAGCCTGGGACTTTTGTTTGAACTCTTCCGTTATGGGTAACCCGGCGCCGCTTCGAGCCCGAAGTACTCCTCCAGCGTGGCGATCCCGCGCTTCCGCATGTCGGCCGCTGCCTCCACGCCGATGAACCGCAGATGCCAGGACTCGTAGTAGTAGCCGGTGATGGGATGCATCATCCACGGGTACCGCACCACGAAGCCGAACCGGTGGGCGTTGGCCTTCGCCCACACCCCGGCAGGCTGCTCGGCAAAACACGGCTGGAAGCTGCAGGCCCCGCCGCCGTCGCCGAGGTCGAACGCCCAGCCGGTCTGGTGCTCGGAATACCCCGGACGCGCTGAAACAGTGTCGGCGGCCGCCTGTCCGCGCACACTGACATGGCCGTTGTACGTCGCCGCCTGAGTGGCGTACGAACGGTAGCCGCTGGCCAGCGTCATGGTCACACCGTCCGCCGCCGCGGCGGCGAACATCCGTTCCGCGGCAGCCGCCGTCGTGCGGTTCAGGAGCGCCGCCTCGCCGGATACGGCGAGGGCGACCCGCGGCTGGATGAGGTCACGCGGGACATAGTTGGCGGGCTTCAGCGGGCGCCGTTTATTGACCACCAGCCAGGGGCTGGCCGGGTCGGTCAGCGAATACTGCCTGGGCAGGCGGGCAGCAACCGACGGCGGTGCTGGCGCCGCCGTCGCGGTGGCCGACGGCGGTGCTGACGCAGAGCGCGTGGCGGGCGTCGGTGATGCTGCCGCGGTCGGAGCCACCGAGGCAGAGGCAGAACCGGAAGAGGCCCCCGGCGGGCTGGACGCGGTCGGCAGTGCCGGCGTCGTCCCCGTTGTGGCGGGGGGAGCGGGCTGCGGACTTGCCGGAGCGCAGGCAGCCAGCGCGGACAGCCCCGCACCCGCGAAGAGCAGCCGTGCGACGACGCGCCGGCTGGGCACAGAAACCGCTTTATCTGCCGGGAGCTCCGGCGTGGGGGAACAGTCGTAGCACACGTGTGCTAGACCTTCCTTAGCAGCATGCGGCGAACGGAATGGTCCGCTTCCTTGGTCAGCACAAGCTGGGCCCGCCCACGGGTGGGAAGCACGTTCTCCTCAAGGTTCGGCTCGTTGATCCGCTTCCAGATGTCGCGGGCCGTAACTTCGGCTTCCTCGTCAGAGAGCGTGGCGTAGCGGTGGAAGTACGACTCCGGCTGCGCGAAGGCCGTGGAGCGGAGCTTGCGGAACCGGTCCACGTACCATTCCTCGATGTAGGAAGTCTTGGCATCCACGTATATAGAGAAGTCGAAGAAGTCGCTCAGCGCCAGCCCCTGGCGGCCGTCATGCCGGGGCCTCGCGGGGGCCAGGACGTTCAGCCCTTCCACGATGAGAACATCCGGGCGGCGGACCACCACTTCCTTGCCGGGGACGATGTCATAGGTGACGTGGGAATACCAGGGTGCCCGGACTTCCTCTGCTCCGCCCTTGATCTCGCTCACGAACCTCAGCAGTGCCCTGCGGTCGTAGGATTCCGGGAAGCCCTTGCGTTCGAGCAGCTGCCGGCGCTTGAGCTCGGCCAGCGGGTACAGGAAGCCGTCGGTGGTGATCAGTTCGACGTTGGGGGTCCCTGGCCACCGCCGGAGCATTTCCCGCAGCACGCGGGCGATGGTGGACTTGCCCACGGCCACGGATCCTGCGACGCCGATGACAAACGGCGTCCGCTGGGTCTGTTCGCCCAGGAACGTGGTGGTGGCGGCATGCAGCTGCCCGGCGGCTTCGACGTAAAGGTGCAGCAGGCGTGACAACGGCAGGTAAACCTCCCGGACCTCATCGATGTCAAGGGGGTCGCCGAGGCCACGAAGGCGCAGCACATCCTCTTTGTTAAGGGGCTGCTCCATCTGGGCTGCGAGCCGGGACCAGGTCTGCCGGTCCAGCTCCACGAACGGCGAGACACCTTCCCCGTTCGCTTCATTGCGTTGCGAAGTCACCCTAGAGATTCTGCCCCTCGCAACGCCGAGAGCGAAATGGGGCCCGCCGCGAAGCGCCTGATGACGGGCACTTTCCTGCCGCGGCGGGCCTTCTTCCAAGCGCTTTGGAGGCCCCTGCCGCTCGCCGTGCCGGAGCTTGTCCGACGTCGGTTCTCCGCAAAGCCGGTTAGGCTTATACCCATGTGTGGAATCGTGGGTTATGTAGGGCGTACGTCTGGCCGGGCTGATGCCGGCCACGGTGCGCTGGATGTTGTTCTTGAAGGTCTGCGCCGCCTGGAGTACCGGGGGTATGACTCGGCGGGCGTGGCCGTAGTGGCTGACGGGGAGATCTCCTCCCGTAAGAAGTCCGGGAAGCTGAGCAACCTGCTCGCTGAACTGGAGGCGCGTCCGTTGCCTGAGTCGCTGACCGGCATCGGTCACACGCGCTGGGCCACGCACGGCGGTCCGACGGACCAGAACGCGCACCCGCACCTGTCCGACGGCGGGAAGCTCGCGGTGATCCACAACGGCATCATCGAAAACTTTGCCGAGCTGAAGCAGGAACTGCTGTCCAAGGGCGTGGTCTTCGAATCGGAGACGGACACCGAGGTCGCGGCCGCCCTGCTGGGGGACATCTTCCGGAACAAGCTGGGCGGCGACGTCAGCGACGGCGGTCTGACCACCGCGATGCAGCTCGCCTGCCAGCGCCTGGAAGGCGCGTTCACCCTGCTGGCCGTGCACGCGGACCAGCCCGACGTCGTCGTGGCCGCGCGCCGGAACTCGCCGCTCGTGGTGGGTCTGGGCGAGGGGGAGAACTTCCTGGGCTCGGATGTCTCCGGATTCATCGACTACACCCGCCGTGCTGTGGAGCTCGGCCAGGACCAGATCGTGACGATCACCGCTGACACGGTGGAAATCACGGACTTCTTCGGCGCCCCGGCCAAGGGCAAGGAATACCACGTTGACTGGGATCCGGCGTCCGCCGAAAAGGGCGGCTTCTCGTCCTTCATGGAGAAGGAAATCCATGACCAGCCCGACGCCGTGGCCCAGACGCTGCTGGGACGGTCCGACCTGAACGGCAAGCTGACCCTGGACGAGCTGCGCATCGACCCGCAGCTGCTGAAGAAGGTCGACAAGATCATCGTGCTGGCCTGCGGCACCGCCGCGTACGCCGGCCTGGTTGCCAAGTACGCCATCGAGAACTGGTGCCGCATCCCCACCGAGGTGGAGCTCGCCCACGAATTCCGCTACCGCGACCCCATCGTTGACTCCAACACCCTGGTGGTCTCCATCAGCCAGTCCGGCGAAACGATGGATACCCTCATGGCCGTGCGGTACGCCCGGGAACAGGGTGCCATCACGGTGTCCATCTGCAACACCAACGGGTCCACGATTCCGCGTGAATCCGACGCCGTCCTGTACACGCACGCCGGTCCGGAAATCGCGGTGGCGTCCACCAAGGCGTTCCTGGCCCAGATCACCGCCGCATACCTGCTGGGCCTGTACCTGGCACAGCTGCGCGGGAACATCTTCTCCGGCCAGATCAAGGACGTGCTCGCCGACCTGGGCAAGATCCCGGCCAAGATCCAGAAGATCCTGGACAACGCGGATGAACTGCGCGAGCTTGCCCGCAGCATGAAGGACGAGAAGTCCGTGCTGTTCCTGGGCCGCCACGTCGGCTACCCGGTGGCCCTCGAGGGGGCGCTGAAGCTGAAGGAAATCGCCTACATCCACGCCGAGGGCTTCGCCGCCGGTGAGCTCAAGCACGGCCCGATCGCGCTGATCGATGAAGGCCAGCCGGTCTTCGTCGTCGTGCCTTCGCCGCGGGGCAGGGACTCGCTGCACTCCAAGGTGGTCAGCAACATCCAGGAGATCCGCGCCCGCGGTGCCCGCACCCTGGTGATCGCCGAGGAAGGCGACGAGGCAGTCCGGGACTACGCCGAACACGTCTTCTACGTGCCGGAAACGCCCACGCTGCTCATGCCGCTGCTGACCACGGTGCCGCTGCAGATCTTCGCCTGTGAACTTGCCGCTGCCAAGGGCTACGACGTGGACCAGCCGCGCAACCTGGCCAAGAGCGTCACCGTAGAGTAAGCCCATGATTATTGGCATCGGCGTTGACGTCGTGGACATTGAGCGCTTCGGCCGCCAGCTGGAACGCACCCCAGGGCTGCGCGACAGGTTGTTCGTGCCGGCAGAGCGTGAGCTGAACACCCGCTCCCTGGCAGCACGCTTTGCCGCCAAGGAAGCAGTGGCCAAGGTCCTGGGCGCGCCCGCCGGCATGAACTGGCAGCACTGCTGGATCGGACTCGACGAGAACGGCCCCACCATCCAG
Source organism: Arthrobacter sp. GQ119 (assembly GCF_059759125.1). Taxonomy (NCBI): domain Bacteria; kingdom Bacillati; phylum Actinomycetota; class Actinomycetes; order Micrococcales; family Micrococcaceae; genus Arthrobacter; species Arthrobacter sp. GQ119. The sequence continues at coordinate 7,446 of NZ_JCAXEA010000025.1, forward strand.
GTCAAGGGGACGGTGCTGGCCGTGGCGGACGCCAAGGGCGTCAAACGCTGGCATCTGTCCATGAGCCACGATGGCGGCATCGCCACCGCGACCGTCCTGGCCGAGGGCTGACCCCCTCCGGACTCACCCATGATCAGCGCCTATACCGGAACCCAGATCAGGGAGGCTGAAAAGCCCCTTGTGGATTCCGGTATGGGCGCTGTTCTCATGCAGCGGGCAGCCTACGGCCTTGCCAACGCGGTGGTCTCAGAACTGCGGGCCCGTGGCCGGCGGCTCTACGGCGCCAGCGTTGTGGTTCTCACCGGCAAGGGCAACAACGGCGGCGACGGCCTCTTTGCGGCCGCGCACCTCGCCGGACGGGGAATGCGGACGACGGCGGTCCTCGCCGCGGACAGCGCCCACCCCGAAGCGCTGGCCGCCTTTGAGCGGGCCGGCGGCCGCCTCATCCATTTGACCGAAGCCAACGCCGGTGACCTGGCAGCGCAGGCCGGCCGGGCCGACGTCGTCATCGACGCCCTGCTGGGGACCGGCGCCCAGGGCGGACTCCGTGGCAGCGCCGCCGCCCTGGTGTCCCTGCTTGCTGACCAGCCGCCACGCCTGGCCGTCGCCTGCGATGTTCCCAGCGGACTGAACTCCGACACCGGAGAAACAGCGGGACCGGTGCTGCGTGCCGATCTCACCGTCACCTTCGGCGCCGCCAAGGCCGGGCTGCTGGCCGACCCCGGAGCAGACTTCGCCGGCGTGGTCCGGGTGGTCCCGATCGGAATCGAGAAGGGGCTTCCCTGGCCGGCGCTGCGGCGGCTGGAGGCCTCTGACCTCGCCACGCTGCTCCCGAATCCCGAGCGGCGCTCGCACAAGTACTCCCGGGGTGTCCTCGGTGTGGTGGCGGGGTCCAGCGCGTACCCGGGGGCTGCGGTGCTTGCCTGCCGCGGGGCACTCGCCGCTGGCGTGGGCATGGTGCGCTACCTCGGCCCGCCGGACGTCGCCGACCTCATCAGGCAAAGCTGCCCGGAAGTGGTGTGCAGCACCGGAACAGTCGCCGACACGCATGTCCAGGCGTGGCTCGTGGGGTCCGGGATGGACGGGTCCGACGACGAGCAGATGCAGCACGTGCGCGACGCCGCCGACTCCGGTCTGCCCACCGTCGCTGACGCGGGCGCCCTCCCGGGGCTGCCGGACGTCCTGGCGCCGCAGGTGGTCCTGACTCCGCACGCGGGAGAACTTGCCACCCTGCTGCGGCGCCTCGGGGCCGGCCTGGACCGTGAGGCCGTGGAAGCCGCGACCCTCTCGGCGGCCCGCCAGGCCGCGGGCCTGACGGAGGCCACGGTCCTGCTCAAGGGCGCCACCACCCTGGTGGCCTCGCCCTACCAGGACTTCTACAGCCAGTCCGACGGCACACCCTGGCTGGCCACCGCCGGCAGCGGTGACGTGCTGGCCGGCGTCATCGGTGCGCTGCTCGCCCAGGTGGGGCCCGACGTCGGCCGCTTCCGGGCGGCGGGCATCGATCCGGACGAGCGCTGGGCGGCCATTGCCGCCATGGCGGCGAGCCTTCACGCGCGCGCCGGAGCGGCCGCCGCGGACGGCGCGCCGCTGACCGCAGGCCGGATTGCGGACGCCTTACCCGGAATTTGGGGTAAAGTCAGCACGCTTAGTAATCAGCGGACCGGCAACCGTAATAGTCACCGCCACCCGCTACGGTAAGACCGAGCCCGCCGCGGGTGGTGCACGACACACCCGCCGGAGGCAATGTTGGACAACGTAATAGGAGCACGAATGGAAATCTGGCCCGGATCGGCGTATCCCCTTGGCGCCACCTTCAACGGAACCGGAACCAACTTCGCATTGTTCAGCGAACGGGCAGACAAGGTTGAACTGTGCCTCTTCGACGACGACGGCACAGAGACCAGAGTGGACGTCGCGGAAGTGGACGGGTATGTGTGGCACTGTTACCTGCCGCACGTGCAGCCCGGCCAGAAGTACGGCTACCGCGTCCACGGGCCCTACGACCCCTCCTCCGGAAACCGCTTCAACCCGAACAAGCTCCTCCTGGACCCGTACGCCAAGGCAGTGCACGGCCAGATCGACTGGGATCCCGCCCTCTTCTCCTACAACATGGGCGACCCCACGTCCCGGAACGACCAGGACTCCGCACCGCACATGATGATGGGCGTGGTCATCAACCCGTTCTTCGACTGGGACGGCGACCACCTCCCGCGCATCCCGTACCACCAGTCCGTCATCTACGAAGCCCACGTCAAGGGCCTCACGCAGCTCCACCCCGAGATCCCCGAGGAGCAGCGCGGCACCTACGCCGGCGTGGCACACCCCTCCGTCATCTCGCACCTGCAGAAGCTGGGCGTCACGGCGATCGAGCTCATGCCGGTGCACCAGTTCGTGAACGACGGGATCCTGGAGGACAAGGGGCTCAGCAACTATTGGGGCTACAACACCATCGGGTTCTTCGCGCCGCACAACAGCTACAGCTCCACCGGGGACACCGGGCAGCAGGTCCAGGACTTCAAGGCCATGGTCCGCACGCTGCACCGCGCAGGCATCGAAGTCATCCTTGACGTGGTGTACAACCACACGGCAGAGGGCAACCACCTCGGGCCCACCCTGTCCTTCAAGGGCATCGACAACCAGGCCTACTACCGGCTGATGGAGGGGGACCTCCAGCACTACATGGACTACACCGGCACCGGCAACTCGCTGAACGTCCGCCATCCGCACTCCCTGCAGCTGCTCATGGACTCCCTGCGCTACTGGGTGACCGAAATGCACGTGGACGGCTTCCGCTTCGACCTCGCCTCCACACTGGCCCGCGAGTTCTACGACGTCGACAAACTCTCCACCTTCTTCGAACTCATCCAGCAGGACCCGGTGGTCTCGCAGGTCAAGCTGATCGCGGAGCCGTGGGATGTCGGACCCGGCGGCTACCAGGTGGGCAACTTCCCGCCGCAGTGGACGGAATGGAACGGAAAGTACCGCGACACCGTCCGTGACTTCTGGCGCGGCGAGCCGGCAACGCTGGGCGAGTTCGCCTCGCGCATCACGGGCTCCGCAGACCTCTATGAGCACTCCGGCCGCCGGCCCGTGGCCTCCATCAACTTCGTCACGGCCCACGACGGCTTCACGCTGGCAGACCTGGTGTCCTACAACGAGAAGCACAACCACGCCAACGGCGAAGGCAACAACGACGGCGAATCCCACAACCGCTCCTGGAACTGCGGGGCCGAAGGCCCCACCGACGACGCCAAGGTCCTCGCCCTCCGCGCCCGGCAGCAGCGGAACTTCATCGGCTCGCTTCTGCTCTCCCAGGGCGTGCCCATGCTGCTCCACGGCGACGAACTGGGCCGGACGCAGCAGGGCAACAACAACGGCTACTGCCAGGACTCGGAACTGACCTGGATCAACTGGGACAACGTTGACCAGCCCCTGATCGAGTTCACGGCCGCCGTCAACTCACTGCGGGCCAAACACCCCACGTTCAGACGCAGCCGCTTCTTCGACGGCAGGCCCGTCCGCCGGGGCGAAGGCGAACGGCTGCCGGACATCGTCTGGCTGGACCCCGACGGCTCCGTCATGCAGCCGGAGGACTGGGACAGCGGCTTCGGCCGTTCAGTCGGTGTCTTCCTCAACGGTGACGGCATCCAGGGCAAGGACAGCCGCGGGCGGCGCATTCAGGACGTCAACTTTGTGCTGTACTTCAATGCGCACGACGGCGACGTCGAGTTCAGGCTGCCGCCGGACGAGTACGCCCCGGCCTGGGACATCATCATCGACACCGCCGGGGAAGGCGCGGACTCCGGGCCGGTGGCCGCCGGCAAAGGGCTGACCGTCGCGGCGAAGTCACTCGTGGTGCTGCGTGCCCACAGCGCTCCGGAGGAGGAGCCCGACCACTCCGTGGCCGCCTCGCTGGCGGCGCTGACGCACTCGGCAACCGCAGAGACGGCTGCGCTCACAGCCCCCGCCACGCCGGAGCCGCGTACAACAAAGAAAGCGGCGCCGAAGATCGTCCCGGAGCCAGGCCCGGAGCCAGCGGAGGAACCAGCAGAGCAGCCGGTTGAGCAGCCGGCGGAAGAACCGGCGGAAGAACCGGCAGAGAAGCCGGCACAGAAACTGGCGGAGAAGCCGCTGGAAAAACGCGCCGGACATCATTCCGGAAAGCACTCAGGGAATAGTGCCGGGAAGCGCACTGGGAAACCGAAGGCAGGCAGGCAGGCAGGGGAGGACGCATGAGGACGCCCGTCTCCACCTACCGCCTCCAGATCAGGCAGGGGTTCACCCTTTTTGACGCCGCCGAAACCGTGCCATACCTGCACTCACTGGGCGTCGACTGGATCTACCTGTCGCCGGTGCTCAAAGCCGAGAGCGGTTCAGACCACGGCTATGACGTCACGGATCCGTCCGTGGTGGACCCGGAGCGCGGCGGTCCCGAGGGCCTGGCGGCCGTGTCCCGGGCGGCCCGTGCTGCCGGCATGGGCGTCCTGATCGACATCGTGCCCAACCATGTGGGCGTGGCCACGCCGGCCCAGAATCCGTGGTGGTGGTCGCTGCTCAAAGAGGGCCGCGGGTCCCCCTACGCGGAGGCGTTCGACGTCGACTGGGACCTTGCCGGCGGCCGCATCCGGATTCCGGTGCTGGGCAGTGACGACGACCTCGACCAGCTCGAGGTCAAGGACGGTGAACTGCGGTACTACGACCACCGCTTCCCGCTGGCCGAGGGCAGCTACACCGAGGGTGATTCCCCCCGGGATGTGCACGCCAGGCAGCATTATGAACTCATGGGCTGGCGCCGTGCGGACAACGAGCTGAACTACCGCCGCTTCTTCGCCGTGAACTCGCTGGCCGGTGTCCGCGTCGAGCTGCCGTCCGTCTTCGATATGGCCCACGGGGAAGTCGTGCGCTGGTTCCGCGAAGGACTTGCGGACGGACTGCGGATCGACCACCCGGACGGCCTCGCTGACCCGGAGGGCTACCTGAAGCGGCTCCGGGAGGCAACCGGCGGCGCCTACCTGCTGGTCGAAAAGATCCTTGAGGCAGGGGAGCAGCTGCCCGCCAGCTTCGAATGCGAAGGGACCACCGGCTACGACGCCCTGGCCGACGTCGACCGCGTGTTTGTCGATCCGCAGGGACGCGACGTGCTGGACCGGATCGACGCCCGGCTGCGCGGCGGCGAACCTGCCGACTACCACGAGATGATCCGCGGAACCAAGCGCCGGATCACGGACGGCATTCTTCGCTCCGAGATCCTGCGGCTCGCGCGGCTGGCCCCGGACGGTTCGGGCGTTTCCGCGGAGGCGGCAGCCGATGCGATCGCTGAAATCATCGCGGCGTTCCCCGTCTACCGCACCTACCTGCCTACGGGCGGGGAAGTCCTGAAGGAAGCCTGCGAGCTCGCTGCACGGTGGCGTCCTGAGCTGGACCAGGCCATCCGGATTCTGCACCCGCTGCTGCAGGACACGGATCTTGAACTCTCCCGCAGGTTCCAGCAGACCTCTGGCATGGTCATGGCCAAAGGCGTGGAGGACACCGCGTTCTTCCGCTACAACAGGCTCGGCACGCTCACGGAAGTAGGCGCGGACCCCACGGAGTTCTCGCTCGACGCCCAGGAATTCCACCGCCGGATGTCCCGCCGCCAGGCGGAGCTGCCGCTCTCCATGACCACGCTCAGCACCCACGACACGAAGCGTAGCGAGGACACCCGGGCACGGATTTCGGTCATCCCGGAGGTGGCGGCCGACTGGGAGAAGGCCCTTGACAGGCTCAACGCCCTGGCGCCGCTGCCTGACGGACCGCTGTCCGTCCTGCTGTGGCAGGCCATTGCCGGCGTGTGGCCGGCGGACAGGGAACGCCTCCGGTCCTACGCACTCAAGGCGGCCCGCGAGGCCAGCAACTCCACCACCTGGACCGATCCCGATCGAGCCTTCGAGGAGAAGCTGACGGCTGCCGTCGACGCCGCGTTCGACAATCCGGAGGTCCGCTCCGAACTGGAGGCCCTCGTGGACCTCCTGGCACCCTACGGCGCCTCGAACTCGCTCTCGGCGAAGCTGGTGCAGCTGACTATGCCCGGCGTGCCCGATGTGTATCAGGGCACCGAGTTCTGGGACCGCTCTCTGACCGACCCGGACAACCGCCGCCCGTTCAGCTTCCCGGACCGGATACGCGCCCTGGAACAGCTGGACGCCGGCGAACGGCCGGAGTCCTTCACCGACGAGCGGGCCAAGCTGCTGGTGACCTCCCGGGCCCTGCGGCTGCGCCGGGACCGGCCGGAGCTGTTCGCCGGGTACCGCCCGGTGCAGGCCAGCGGCCCCGCGGCCGCGCACCTGCTGGGCTTCGACCGCGGAGCCGGGGGAGCGCCGGGCGCGGTGACCCTGGCGACCCGGCTGCCCCGCGGACTGGAACAGTCGGGCGGCTGGCGGGACACCGCCGTCGAGCTTGAGACCGCCATGAAAGATGAACTGACCGGTACGGGCTTCGGCCCCGGGCCGGCGGCGCTATCGGAGATCTTCCGGGCCTACCCGGTGGCGCTGCTGGTTCCTGAGACAGGAGAAAAGTCATGACGCAGCAGAATTACGCGGCCAAGCCCGTCCACGGGCCGCAGCGGTTCGACATCTGGGCACCCAATGCAGGCTCTGTGACGCTGCTGGCCGGCGGGGAGCGCTACCCGATGACCGGCCGGACCGGCACCGGGCCGGAGGACGACGGCTGGTGGACGGCCGCGGAGGCACCCGCAACCGGTGAGGCCGACTACGGATACCTGCTCGACGGCGACGAAACGCCGCTGCCCGATCCCCGGACCCGGCGCCAGCCGCAAGGCGTCCACGCCCTGTCCCGCACGTTCGATCCCGGAACCTACCAGTGGCAGGACACGGGGTGGCAGGGCAGGGCGCTCCAGGGGGCCGTGATCTACGAGCTCCACCTCGGAACCTTCACGTCGGAGGGGACACTCGACGCCGCAGCCTCAAAGCTGGACTATCTGGCCGGGCTGGGAATCGACTACGTGGAACTGCTGCCCGTCAATGCCTTCAACGGAACGCACAACTGGGGCTACGACGGCGTGCAGTGGTTCGCCGTCCACGAGGGCTACGGCGGGCCGGCCGCGTACCAGCGGTTCGTGGACGCCGCCCACGCCGCCGGCATCGGCGTCATCCAGGACGTGGTCTACAACCACCTCGGGCCGAGCGGAAATTACCTCCCCAGGTTCGGGCCGTACCTCAAGCACGGCGAGGGCAACACCTGGGGCGAATCCGTCAACCTCGACGGGCCTGGCTCGGACCACGTGCGCCGGTACATCCTCGACAACGTCGCGATGTGGCTGCGCGACTACCGGGTGGACGGCCTCCGCCTGGACGCCGTCCACGCGCTGAAGGACGAGCGTGCCGTCCACATCCTGGAGGACTTCGGCGCCCTGGCCGACGAGATCTCGGCTGAGGTGGGCCGTCCGCTGACCCTGATCGCAGAGTCGGACCTCAACAACCCGCGCCTGCTGTACCCCCGGAATGTCAACGGTTACGGCCTGGCCGGGCAGTGGAGCGACGACTTCCACCATGCCGTCCATGTCAACGTCAGCGGGGAAACCACGGGCTACTACGGCGACTTCGCTTCGCTGGGCGCCCTCGCCAAGGTGCTGCGGGACGGGTTCTTCCACGACGGCAGCTACTCCAGCTTCCGCGAACGCCGCCATGGCCGCCCGATCAACTTCAGCGCCGTCCATCCGGCGGCACTGGTGGTCTGCTCGCAGAACCATGACCAGATCGGCAACAGGGCCACCGGGGACCGGCTCTCCCAGTCGTTGCCGTACGGCAGCCTGGCCCTCGCGGCCGTGCTGACCCTGACCGGCCCGTTCACGCCCATGCTGTTCATGGGTGAGGAATACGGTGCCACGACGCCCTGGCAATTCTTCACATCCCATCCCGAGCCCGAGCTTGGCAAAGCCACCGCGGAAGGCCGGATCAAAGAGTTCGAACGCATGGGGTGGGATCCCGCCGTCGTGCCCGATCCGCAGGATCCGGAAACGTTCACGCGCTCCAAACTGGACTGGGCGGAAGCTTCCACGGGTGACCACGCCCGGCTGCTGGAGCTGTACCGGGCGCTCATCCGGCTGCGGCGTTCCACGCCGGACCTCACCGCCCTGGGCTTCGAGGACACCGACGCGGAGTTCGACGACGAGCCCCGGTGGCTGCGCTTCCGCCGCGGCGGCGTGCAGGTGCTGCTGAACTTCGCCGAACACTCCGTCACCCTCGACAGGGCGGGCACCGAGCTGCTCCTGGCCACCGATGATGCCGTCCGCATCGAGGGGGGCAAGGTGGAACTGCCGGGGCTGAGCGCGGCGGTCCTCGGAGACTGACCTTCTGCCCTCCCGGCTGCTGTGTGGGCCGGTGCCCGTCACCCTGACCGGATGATGGACACCGGCCCCAGCGCGTCTGTGTGGCTGGCAGGATGGAGCGTATGACTTATTTGGCTGCAGACCACCGCTACGAAACCATGCCATACCGCCGTGTCGGACGCAGCGGCCTTAAGCTGCCGGCCATCTCCCTCGGCCTCTGGCACAACTTCGGCGACGACAAGCGCTTCGACGAACAGCGCGCCATCCTGCGCCGTGCCTTCGACCTGGGCGTAACCCACTTCGACCTCGCCAACAACTACGGCCCTCCGGCCGGATCGGCAGAGACCAACTTCGGCCGGCACCTGCGCGAGGATTTCAAGCCGTACCGCGATGAACTGGTCATTGCCACCAAGGCCGGCTACCACATGTGGCCCGGCCCGTACGGCGAGTGGGGCTCCCGCAAGTACCTGCTGTCCAGCCTGGACCAGTCCCTGCAGCGCATGGGACTGGACTACGTGGACATCTTCTACAGCCACCGCCCCGACCCCGAGACGCCCCTTGAGGAAACCATGGGCGCGCTGGACCAGGCAGTGCGCTCCGGTAAGGCCCTCTATGCCGGCATCTCCTCCTACACTCCCGAGCAGACGCTGGAGGCGGCCCGGATCCTCAAGGAACTCGGCACCCCGCTGCTCATCCACCAGCCCAGCTACTCCATGCTGAACCGCTGGACCGAGGACGGCAGCCCCAACCTGTACGAGGCGCTTGACCAGGTGGGCGCCGGGTCCATTGCCTTCTCGCCGCTGGCCCAGGGCATGCTGACCGACCGCTACCTCCACGGCATCCCTGCCGATTCCCGTGCGGCCAAGGACCGGTTCCTCTCCGAATCGAGCATTAGCCACGACAAGCTGGAGCGCGTCCGCGGGCTGAACGGGATCGCCGCCGGCAGGGGCCAGTCCCTCGCGCAGATGGCCATCGCCTGGATCCTCCGGGACCAGCCCAAGGGATCCCCGGTGACCTCAGCCCTGATCGGCGCGTCCAGCGTGGCCCAGCTCGAAAACACCCTCGGAGCCATCAACAACCTGGAGTTCGACGCCGAGGAGCTGGCCGCCATCGACGAATTCGCCGTCGAATCGGACATCAACCTCTGGGCACAGAGGGTGTGAGTAACGGCGCTCGGTAATGAAGCGGTCGGAGCGGCCGGGAATAACAGCGGCTCCGGCGCTGTTTAGTTACACTGATAAGCGCGCCGCGTGGCGCCGTGTCCGTCAGACGCCGTCGTACAACCAGGTACAGATGCGCAGGGCACGTGAAGTTTTGTTCTCAAAGGAGTTCCGTGTCTTCAAATCCGATTCGTGTTGCAATCGTCGGGGTGGGTAACTGCGCCGCTTCGCTGGTCCAGGGTGTCCAGTATTACCGGGATGCGGACCCGCAGGCTACGATCCCGGGTCTGATGCACGTGGAGTTTGGCAAGTACCACGTCAATGATGTCCAGTTTGTGGCCGCGTTCGATGTGGATGGCAAGAAGGTCGGTGTGGACCTGGCCGATGCGATCCTGGCCAGCGAAAACAACACCATCAAGATCGCGGACGTGCCGCCCACGGGTGTGACGGTGCAGCGCGGGCACACGCTGGACGGGCTGGGCCGGTATTACCTGGAGACGATCGAGCAGTCCACGAAGGATCCGGTGGACGTGGTCCAGGCCCTGAAGGACGCCCGGGCTGATGTGATGGTCTGTTACCTGCCGGTCGGGTCCCAGGAGGCGGCGGAGTTTTACGCCCAGTGCGCGATCGATGCCGGGGTGGCGTTCGTGAATGCGTTGCCGGTGTTCATTGCGGGCACGAAGGAGTGGGCTGACAGGTTCACGGCGGCGGGTGTGCCGATCGTGGGTGATGACATTAAGAGCCAGATTGGTGCCACGATCACGCACCGTGTGATGGCGAAGCTGTTCGAGGACCGTGGTGTGACGCTGGACCGCACGTACCAGCTGAATGTCGGTGGGAACATGGACTTTAAGAACATGCTCGAGCGTGACCGGCTGGAGTCCAAGAAGATCTCCAAGACCCAGGCCGTGACCTCCAACGTCGAGGGTGAGCTCGCCGCGAAGGATGTGCACATTGGCCCGTCCGATTATGTGCAGTGGCTTGATGACCGCAAGTGGGCCTTCGTGCGTTTGGAGGGCCGGAACTTTGGTGACGCGCCGGTGTCGCTGGAGTACAAGCTGGAGGTCTGGGACTCGCCGAACTCGGCCGGTGTGATCATCGATGCGATCCGTGCGGCGAAGATCGGCCTGGACCGCGGCATCGGCGGGCCGCTGCTGTCCGCGTCGAGCTACTTCATGAAGTCCCCGCCGGAGCAGTTCAACGACGATCTCGCCAGGGAGAAGGTTGAGGCCTTCATCCGCGGCGACATCGAGCGCTAACCCCCTTCCGACCCTTCCTCACTTCCTGAAGGGTTTGGTCCCGACGCTCCCTCACCTCACGGGTGGGGGAGCGTCGTGCTTTCGGCGTCCTTCCTGTAGCGCCCAATGGCGTGGCTCGCCTGCGCCAAGGCAAGAAGTTTGAGCACCAGCTGACTATGCAGGTGCATGCCGACGGCGGCCGTCAGGATCAGCTCGTTCGTGTCCTCCGGCGCCGCGGTCGCATTGATGTCCCGGTCGGCGATCGAGTCCAGCGCCTTGCTGTAGGCATCCAAGAGTTCGGTGGTCACCGGCACGCCGAGGCTTTCCATCTGCGAGACATGCGCGTCCAGTGCCGCTCTGGCGTCGCTGGGCGCGTCCGGCCAGTTTCGCAGGCGTACGACGGCGTCACCCGCCCGGGTGTGGATGTCACCGTGCCCGGTGCTCACCGGGGTAAGCCCCAGTAACAGTACCGTTCGCTGCACCGCAGCAAGAAGCTCAAGGCGGGGCGCGCCGTCGTCGGCCAGTTTCACCAGCGTTCGGATCTGATCGATGTTGAGCCCCACCACTGCCCGCAGGGCCTGGATCAGTCTTAGGCGGCTGACATGGCGAGAGGAGTACCTGGCCCGCGTGGCGTGAACCGACTCGCCGGCGGGCAGCAGTCCCTCGCGGAGATAGAACTTAATGCTCGCCGCGGAAACCCCGGAGCGCTCGCTTAGCTCTTTAAGCTGCACCCTGCCTCCCCGTCCTGCCGGTTGGATAGCAAAACCAGCGCCCACTATCTTGATGTACAAGCGTTGGATAGTGCTCCTATCCTAAAGCTATGGAGTCCTGGAACGCACTGCTTGCAAGTCACGTGATCGCCGCGCTTTTTGTGCTTGCGATCGGGCCGCTGCAAATATTCCGGCGGCGCCGCGACCGGATCCACCGCAGCATGGGATACCTCTGGGTTGCTGCCATGTACTACGTCTGTGCCAGCAGCTTCTGGATCGTCACCGAGGGACACTTCACCTGGCTGCACGGGCTGTCCGCCTTCACTCTGGTAACGGTCACCCTTGGACTGGTCAGCGCCATCCGTGGCAACATCCCTGCCCACCTCGGGAACATGGTGGGCAGCTATGTGGGCATTGCCGTGGCGTTTGTCTTCGCCGTCGCGGTGCCCGGCCGGACCATTCCCCGCCTCCTGGCCGACGACGCGCCCACCGCCCTTTACGTTGCCGCCGTCGTTGTCCTTACCGTCGCCGTCATCTTCGCCTCCCTGAAGCTCGGCGGCCGGTCCGGTTCTCTGGCGAGGAAGCGGGGGAACCCGGTGGGGCCGGCGGCCGGTCCGGGCCTGGATCAGCCCGGCCGGGATGCTCCCTCAGTTTTGGCTGGCTGACAGGTGACGCTCCCTCAGTTTTGGCTGGCTGACAGGTGACGCTCTTTCAGTTTTGACTGGCTGACAGGTGACGCTCCCTCAGTTTTGGCTGGCTGACAAGCGACGCTCCCTCAGATCGCGTCGGCAAAACCTGCCGCCTGGGGATGGTCCATCCAGGCGGTGCGCAGTGCTCGTTTGATCTTTCCGATAGCCAGCTGGAAACCGTCCGCCAGATCGTCCTTGCCAAAAATCAGGACAGTCCACCCGGCGGTTTCGAAGGCTTTGTCACGCCGTCGGTCGCTGAATGCCTGGGCATCGAGAAGGTGATGGCCGCCGTCGTACTGAATGGCCAGGCGCCGCTGCCTGTAGCCGAGATCCGCCGTGGGGGACATAGAGTCGTGGATTCTTAAGGCCACCTGGAGATCCGGTTCCGGGAGGCCTGCGTCGGTCATGGCCAGCCGCAGCAGCGTCTCGGGGGCGGAATCGGCTCCAACGCGCATCATGTCCAGTGCTTGCCTGGCGCGCACAACGCCCTGCAGATTCGGATGACGGTCCACAAGGGAGCGCAATCCCGCAATCGTTGCGAATGGCTCGGTGCGGTCCTCGAACTGCACCCGGGGAGTCCGGATCAGTTGGTCACCCATGCAGACCAGTTCGCTGACTGACAGGCGCCTAGCCATATCCAGCCACGTCCGGGATCGGGTGCTGATGCGGATGCCATCCACGAATTCGATCTCCTCCTCCCAGGCCAGAACCGAATGACCGCAGACCCCCTTACGCCGCACTTCGGGCAGAGCCCGCGGCTTGCTCAAATGAAGTTCCGTAGAGTCGGACAGCCAGGCAGGCAAAATCTGGCAGCGGATGCGCGCCGCCGTGACGTGGGAGATCCAAGCGCCTGGGGACACTGCAGACAATGCCCGCGCCGCGGCCTCAAGGTCGAAGTCCCAGTCCGCCGGCCGGTACAGTCCGCGGCCCACGTGGGCGACGTCGGCCCGGCGCAGTCGGCTTGTCGAAACGCCGGATGCTCTCGCTGTCTCCCATGTGAACGGACCCGACAGGAGGGTCTCCGGCAGATGATTGCGCATTTGCATACCCGCATTGTGACCCGAATTGCGCCGGTCCCGCAGAAGTTATCCACAGGCAATGGGAGGCCGGCGGGGAGCGAGGGAGGGTTTGGGATGGGGCGGCGGGAGGTGAGGGAGCGTCGGGGATGGGGCGGCGGGAGGTGAGGGAGCGTCGGGGATGGGACGGGAGGAAGTGAGGGAGGGTTTGGGAAGGGGCGGCGGGGAGTGAGGGAGTGTCAGAAGAGGCCCACCGGGTTGCCGTCGTCGTCCACGTCCATCCGCATGGCGGCCGGAACGGCCGGCAGGCCCGGCATGGTCATCACGGCACCGGTCAGGGCCACGATGAAGCCGGCGCCGGTCTTGGGGATGAGGTCGCGCACATGGATGGTGAAGCCCTTCGGTGCGCCCAGCCGCGAGGCATCGTCCGTGAACGAGTACTGGGTCTTGGCCATGCAGACCGGCAGCCCCGCCCAGCCGTTCTTCTCAATGTCCGCAAGCCGCTTCAACGCCGGCACGGAGAAGTCCGCGCCGTCCGCGCCGTAGATTTCCTGCACAATCGTCCGGATCTTCTCTTCCAAAGACAGCTCCAGCGGATACAGGTGCCGGAACGAGCCGGGCCCGGCCACCGCCGCCGCAACCTTGGCCGCCAGGTCATCCCCGCCGTCGCCCCCGCCGCCGCGTCCCCAGACATCCGCCACCGCGGCCTGGATGCCTTCGCCGGCGCACCAGTCGAGGAGCCAGTCGAGCTCCGCCTGCGTGTCGGTGGCGAACCTGTTGATCGCCACCACGGGGGTGACGCCGAACTTCTCAACATTCCGGACATGCCGGCGCAGGTTGGCCACACCCGCCGCCAGGGCATCCACGTTCGGCTCCTTGAGCTGGTCCTTGGCAATCCCGCCGTGCATCTTGAGGGCCCGCACCGTGGCCACCACCACCACGGCGGAGGGCGCCACGTCCGCTACCCGGGCCTTGATATCCATAAACTTCTCGGCGCCCAGATCCGCGCCGAAACCCGCCTCCGTCACCACAATGTCAGCAAGCCGGCGTGCGGTCTGCGTGGCTATGAGCGAGTTGCAGCCGTGGGCGATATTGGCGAACGGGCCGCCATGGACCAGCGCCGGAGTCCCCGCGATAGTCTGCACCAGGTTGGGCCTGATGGCGTCCTTCAGCAGCAGGGTCAGTGCCCCCTGTACGCCCAGGTCCGCCACTGTGACAGGGCTTCGGTCATAGGTGTACCCAAAGGTGATGCGGCCCAGCCGATCACGCAGATCTGCCACATCCGCGGCGAGGCAGAACACCGCCATGATCTCCGAAGCCACGGTGATGTCGAAGCCGTCCTGGCGCGGGATGCCCTGGGTCGGACCGCCAAGCCCGATCACCACTTCCCGGAGGGCGCGGTCATTCATGTCCAGCACCCGCTTGAACGTCATGCGGCGAGGGTCGATGTTCAGCTCGTTGCCCTGGTAGATGTGGTTGTCCACCAGCGCCATCAGCGCGTTATTGGCGGACGTCACGGCGTGGAAGTCGCCGGTGAAGTGCAGGTTGATCTCGTCCATGGGCACCACCTGGGAATATCCGCCGCCCGTGGCCCCGCCCTTCATGCCCAGGATCGGGCCGAGCGACGGCTCCCGCAACGCGATCATCACCTTGTGGCCGGCCTTTGCCAACGAATCGGCCAGCCCTACCGTCGTGGTGGATTTTCCTTCGCCCGCCGGCGTGGGGGACATCGCCGAGACCAGAACCACTTTCCCCGACGGTGCCCCGGCGGAGAGCTTCGCCGGATCGATCTTTGCCTTGTGGCGGCCGTAGAGTTCCACTGCCCCGGCATCGATACCGGCGGCGGCCGCAATCTCCTCGATGGGCCGCAGCACGGCGTTACGGGCTATCTCGAGATCGCTCAAGGTGCTGTCAGACATCGTCGTCCTTCATCGTTGGGGTCAAACCGGGGCGTACCGGCTGCACTCAGCCGGTGAGCCGCGGGGCATAGCCGGCAGGAACCGTGCGGCCCGCCGAAAATTCTTCGGCTGCGGCATGGTAGCTTTCCAGCGTAATGGTCGCCGTGCGATGCCATCCGGAGCTCTGCGCATGGACGGACGCTGCGCGGCCCATGTCCTCCCTCGTGGCGGGATCGTCGTAGAGGGCCTCGAGGGCGTCGGCCCAGTCGGCGGCGCGGTGGCCGTCGACGAGCAGGCCTGTGCGGCTGTCAAAGACGGCGCGGGAGAGGCCGCCCACCCTGGTGGCCACCACCGGCGTGCCGCAGGCCTGGGCCTCCAATGCCACGAGACCGAAGGATTCGCTGTACGAGGGCATCACCACAACGTCCGCCGCGCGGAACCATGCCGCAAGCTCGGCCGGGGCAACCGGCGGACGGTGCGTGACGACGTCGTCCAATCCGGCGGAGGTGACCAGCGACTTCAGGTTGAAGTCTTTGGCGCCGCTCAGGGCGCCCAGAATGGTCAGCTTCAGGTCGATGTCCGGACGGCGCTCGCGGAGCAGCGCCGCCGCCTTCACCAGGATCTGCGGACCCTTGAGGCGCTGGATCCGGCCGGCAAATACCAGATGGAACGTGCCGGGCCGGATGCCCCGCTCGGAGCGCGCGCGGCTGCGGAAGGCGGGCGTGAAGACCGAGAGGTCGACGCCGGGGGGAGCGACGTCGATGTGGTCGAAGTCCGCGTTGTAGTGGGACACGAGTTCGGCGGCTTCGGCCGTGGTGTTGGCGATGAGCCTCGTCGCCCCGTCCACGATGTGGTGCTCGCCCACTTCGCGCCGGCGCGGCTCGGGCTTTTCGCCGGACTGCAGCAGGAGGTTCTTGACCTTGGCCATGGTGTGCATGGTGTGCACCAGCGGCACATTCCACAGCCCGGACAGTTCCAGGCCGGCCACCCCGGACACCCAGTAATGGGAATGAATGATGTCGTAGCGGCCGTGGGGCTGGCGCTCGCGGATCCGCTCGATTTCGGCCACCATGCTGTGGAGCAGTTCCGGCAGTTCCTCCTTGGGCAGCTTCCGCGGTGGACCGGCGAAGACGTTGTGGACGCAGACTCCGGGGTCCGGATGTTCGACGGCGGGCTGTCGGGCGTCCGTGGACCGGGTGAAGATCTCCACTTCCACGCCGATTTCGGCGAGGGCGGAGGCCAGGCCCCGGATGTAGACGTTCATGCCGCCGGCATCACCGGAACCGGGCTGCTCCATCGGAGAGGTGTGCAGGGACAGGAAGGCCACACGCTTGACCAGGGTCATGGCTCTCCTCTCGGTCTACGGGAACGCATCCTTCCCGGTGCCACAGCGGCGCCCAACCGGGAACTGCATCCGGTAAAACACTACTCCTCAAGGTGGAGCTGCACCCGATGAGACGGGCGCCCTGAGGCGGCGGGGCCCCGAGCAAAGCCCCGCCGCAACAGCTCATGAGCCCAGGTGGCCCCGCACGGCAGCCTGCACGGCGTCGCGCATCGGAGTGGAGGGCCGGCCGATGAGCCGGCTGAGGTCCCCGCTGGTCACGAGCAGGTCGCCCCGGGCGATGCCGAGATCGCTGTCCGCCAGAATGGCCGCGTAGTTTTCCGGCAGGCCGGCGTCCACCAGCACCTGCGTGTACTGCTCCGCAGGCAGGTCCTGGTACTTCACGGGCCGGCCGGCGGCCGCGCTGACTTCGCCGGCCAGCTCACTCAGGGTGAACGGCACGTCGCCCCCGAGTTCGTAGACCTTTCCTTCCTGGCCCTCGCTGAGCAGCACGGCCGCGGCGGCCTGGGCGTAATCAGCCCGGGCAGCGGCACTGACACGGCCGTCACGGGCGCTGCCGAGCACGGCTCCATGCTGGAGCTGAACGGAGACATGATCCGTGTAATTCTCCAGATACCAGCCGTTGCGGAGCAAAACGAAGGGGAGTCCGGAATCGCGGAGCGCGTCTTCCGTGGCCTGATGTTCCGCGGCCAGCTGCATCGCGGTGCTGTCGGCGTTGGCGACGCTGGTGTAGGCGATCAGGCCGACGCCGGCCTCTTTAGCCGCGCCGATCGCGTTCCGGTGCTGGGGGAGACGCTGGCCAACTTCACTCCCGGACACCAGCAGGACCTTCTCGGCGCCCGTAAAGGCCTCGCGGAGGGAACCGGCGTCGTCATAGTCGATCCGGCGGACCTGGACGCCGCGCTCGGCGAGATCGGCGATCTTACTGAGATCACGGCCGCCCGCGACGATCTGCCCGGCGGGAACATTACGGCTGAGGAGTGCTTCGACGACGAGGCGGCCGAGCTGGCCGGTGGCGCCGGTGATGACGAAGGTCATGGTGGTCCTTTCACGGTGGATGACTGTCACCTGTGCCAACCGGACCAGATGCCACTTACTTCCCCAAAGAGAGTACGCACTTTAAGGTAAGGTACTGATATGAAAGTAAGTACCCAGGAGAAGGGGCCCGCTTTCCCGTTCGCGGACGGGATTTTTCCTGCAGGATGCCCCAGCAGAACCGTCCTTGACCATGTCACCAGCAAGTGGGGTGTCCTGATCCTGGTAGCGCTCTCCGCGGGGCCGCAGCGGTGGAGCGAACTGCGCCGGCGCGCTGAAGGGATCAGCGAGAAAATGCTGGCCCAGACCTTGAAGACCCTCGAAGCCGATGGATTTGTCCGCCGCGAGGCACAGCCGATCATTCCTCCGCGGGTCGATTACAGCCTGACCGGCAGCGGGCAGGAGCTTGCCTCGCTGCTGCTGCCGCTGGTCTCCTGGATCGCGGGGCACGCTGATTCCATTCTCGGGCGGCCCGGGAAAGCAGCAGGCGCAGGGAGCTAGGCGGACCCCTGCCACAGCCTCGCCAGCTCCGGGAATGCTGCCTCGTAGCCGGCCAGCAGCCGGCCGGCGAGCTGCTTGGACCCCACCAGCGGGTGTTGCGCGAAGGCCTCCAGTGCGGCTTGCCGGTCGCCATGGCTCGCCGCCCGGACGGCCAGGAGCTCCACCCGCTTCACCCGCTGCATGAGTTCCAACTGCGGCCCGGCCGGAAGGTCCTGGCGGATTGGTTCCGCCCCCGCGGCCGTCACCGTGCAGGGAACTTCGACGACGGCGTCCGCCGGCAGCCCGGGAATCGCCGGCCCAGTAGCAGCCGGCCCAGTAGCAGCTGGCCCAGTAGCAGCTGGCCCAGTAGCACCCTGCCCGCTAACGGCCGTGTTCCGTGTGTTGAGGATGAGTTGGGTGCCGCCCGACCCCGCGTGGGGATCCGGTGCCTGAGCTGTGAGCGCCCGCATCACGGCCAGGGCCACCTGTTCGTAGCCGCCGCCGGCAAGGTCCTCGGCGTCGCGTGCCTCCTCAGCGCTGCGGGCTTCGGCCAGGTAGCCCTCCTCGCGGGATCGGCGCGCGGCGTCCCACAGCTCAAACGCCTCTGCCCCGGCCGCGGCGAGCCGGGGGTACAGCTCCGCTTGCTGGCCGTGGATCGACTCCCCGCGGGTGGCATCCATGGCCCGCATGGCCGAGGCTGCCCGGGCGGTCTCGTAGTAGTAGAACAGGTATTCGTTGGGCAGGACCCCGCGTTCCTGCAGGAACGGCTGGGGGAACAGCCGGCCTTCCTCAAACCCTGCCAGCGCGCCGGCATCCGCCAGCAGGTCCGGAAGCAGGTCCCGCCCGCCGGACTCCAGCCGGTACAGCCATCCGAGGTGGTTCAGCCCGTAGTAGCCCACGCCGTCGAGCCTTCCGGGCGGCAGCGGCGCGCCGGCCGCGCGGGCGGCGCGGTGGACGAGGGCGCTGGCGGAGTCGCAGATACCGATGACCTTCCGTCCCAGCACGGGCATCAGCGCCTCGGTGACCATGCCCGCCGGGTTTGTGAAGTTGACCAGCCAGGCATCGGGGCAGTGCGTCCGCATCGACCGCGCGAGCTCCAGCATGGCGGGGATGGAGCGCAATGCGTACGAGATGCCGCCCGCTCCGGTGGTTTCCTGGCCGAGCAGCCCCAGGTCCTGGGCGACGCGTTCGTCGGCTATCCGCCCCGCCGTCCCGCCCGGCCTGATGGCCGCGAACACCACATTGGTGCCGGTGAGCGCCTCGCGGAGCGACGTGGTGGCGGTGACAGTTGGGGGATGCCCGACGGCGGCACTGCCGTCCGGCGCGGACCGCGCCGACGCTGAGGAGCGCAGTGAGCCCGCTGTGGGCATGGAGCGCAGCACCGCGGTGATGGCCGCGAGGCGGCCGGGGTCGACGTCGAACAGCACCAGTTCCCGGACCAGCCCGGCATAAGGGCCGGCGCAGAGCGCACGGTAGACGAGGGGAACCCGGAATCCGCCGCCGCCGGCGATCATGAGCCGCATGGAATGGAGTCTATGCGCAGCCACCGGCAACGCAATTCGGCCGCCCCCGGAAACCGAGGGTGTGGCAGCCGGTTCCGGCTCTCCCCGTACCCCCAGATTTCGGGGTTCCAACCCCAGAGCACACGGCGTAGTGTGCCGAACATGGATGCGATTCCCGCAGGCCGCTTCGATCCGCTCGCCGCCGTCCGAACACCATCGGCCGGTCGCTTTGACCTGCTGCTGGCCGGCACCGTGTTCCAGGACATCATTTTCACGGGGCTGCCGCACGCGCCGCAGCCGGGGACCGAAATCTGGAGCGAGGGAATGGGAAGCTGCCCCGGCGGCGTGGCGAACCAGGCCATCGCGGCGGCCCGGCTGGGCCTGCGGACCGGGCTTGCAGCTGCCTTCGGCGACGACGGCTACGGGGATTACAACTGGAAGATCCTCGCAGGGCAGGAGCACGTCGACCTGTCGCTGTCCCGGCGCGTTGCCGGCTGGCACTCCCCGGTGACGGTTTCCCTCAGTGTGGACCACGACCGCTCCATGGTGACGCACGGCCATCCGGCTCCCGTAACGTCATCCGAGCTGATCGGGCAGCAGCCGCCACCCGCGCTGGCGGCCGTGGCGGACCTGGGCCATGAAATGGAACCGTGGGCGCTGGCGGCCCACTCCGACGGCGTGAAGCTCTTCGGCGATGTGGGCTGGGATCCCAGCGGGGAGTGGTCGCAGGCACGGCTGGAAAACCTGCAGTACTTCCACGCCTTCATGCCCAACCAGCGCGAGGCCATGGCCTTCACCGGCAAGGAGAATCCGTGGGCCGCGCTGTATTCACTGGCCGACCGTGTGCCCGTGGCCGTGGTGACGCTCGGGCAGCAGGGAGCCATGGCTGTGGACTCGGAGAGCGGCGAGGAGGAATGGGTGCCCTCTCTTCCGGTGACCGCGTATGACCCCACGGGTGCGGGGGACTGCTTTGGCGCTGCGTTCGTCGTCGGCTGCCTGGCGGGGTGGCCGCTGGGGGACCGCCTGCGTTTTGCCAACCTGTGCGCGGCGCTCGCCGTGCAGGAGGTGGGCGGCTCGCTCGCCGCGCCGGGCTGGGGTGACATCGCGGACTGGTGGAAACGTGCGAACTCCCGGCCGGAGCGCCGCGGCAGCCAGTGGCTCCGCCGCTATGCCTTCCTGTCCGAAATTGTCCGGGATGTGCCCCCGGAAGCCCAGCGGCGGGCGGCAGCCACGATTGCGCACCTGTCCGACGCCTAGCCCCACCGGCCGGGGGCAGGAATTATCCGGCCCCGGACGCCAGCACTAGAATCACTAGAGTGAATTACCCCGCAGCAACAGGAGACCTACCCCCGGCAGCAGGGCCGGTGCCGCCGCTCTCCCAGGAACGCTCCTCCCAGGAACGGTCCGCCATCGTGGACCTGGAGGCCATCCGGCATAACGTCCGGAGGCTCGCCGCTGCCGCGTCCCCTGCGAACGTCATGGCTGTGGTCAAGGCAGACGCGTACGGCCACGGTGCGGTGCCGGTGGCCCGGGCCGCCCTCGAAGCGGGAGCCGGCTGGCTGGGCGTTGCCCACATCTCCGAGGCGCTGGCCCTCCGCGCGGCCGGCATCGACGCGCCGCTGCTTGCCTGGCTGCACACCCCGGAGAGCAACTTCGGCGCGGCGGTGGCCGCCGGCGTCGACATTGGGTGCTCGGGCTGGGAACTGGATCGGATCGTTGCTGCCGCCCGGGAGCAGGAGCGTCCGGCGCGCGTCCACCTGAAAGTGGACACCGGCCTTGGCCGGAACGGCGCCCCCGTGGAGGTGTGGGACCGCCTCGTGGGCGAAGCCGTGGAGTACCAGGACCAGGGCCTGCTGCGCGTGGTGGGCATCTTCTCGCACCTCGCCGTGGCCGATGAACCAGAGCGGCCGGAAACCGACGACCAGCTCGCGGCGTTCCGCGAGGTACTCGCCATCGCCGAGGACGCCGGAGTGGACCCGGAAGTCCGGCACCTGGCGAACACCCCGGCCACGCTATCCCGGCCGGACACCCACTTTGACCTCGTCCGCGTGGGCCTGGGCATCTACGGACTCTCACCCTTCGAAGGGCAGACGTCCGCCGAACTGGGGCTCCGCCCGGCCATGACCCTGCGCACCGTGGTGTCCCACTGCAAGGACGTCCCCGCTGGCCAGGGCGTTTCCTACGGCTTCAACTACCACACCTCCGGTGCCAGCACGCTGGGACTCATCCCCCTCGGCTATGCGGACGGCGTGCCCCGCGTGGCGACCGGCGGCCCGGTACGCGTGGAGGGCGTGACCTACCCGGTGGTGGGCAGGATTGCCATGGACCAGATGGTGATCGACCTCGGTCCGCGGCACGTCTCCGCTGGCGGGCACAGTGTCCTTGGGGCCGAGGCGCAGCTTTTTGGCGACGGTGCCGACGGCGGCCCCACCGCTGACGACTGGGCACGCGCCGCGGGCACCATCAACTACGAGATCGTCACCCGGATCAGTCCCCGCGTGCCCCGCACGTTCATCAACGAAACGCCGGCGCTGTGAGCGTGCCGGCAGCCGCTGACCCGCCCCGCTGGGTCCGGAACCTGAAGGTTACGACGGCGGAGCAGACCCACGCGCTCGGCGCGGCCCTCGCGGAGGTGCTTCGGGCGGGGGACCTGCTGGTCCTCACCGGCGAACTGGGCGCCGGGAAGACGACGTTCACCCAGGGCCTTGGCGAAGGGCTGGGCGTGCGGGAGGGCATCATTTCGCCCACGTTCGTGCTGGTCCGGATCCATCCCAACCTTCCTGACGGCCCGAATCCCGGCGGTCCGGACCTGGTGCATGTGGACGCCTACCGGCTGGGAACGGCGTCGGAAATTGATGACATCGACCTCGAAAACACGCTGGACTCATCTGTGACCGTGGTGGAGTGGGGACGCGACCGGGTGGAGCACCTGAGCGACAGCCGTCTTGAGGTGGAACTTCACCGTTCAACCGGAAACGGGGCAGTCGGGGCGCCGGAGACGGACGGCGTTTTGGACTTCGACGCCGAGGACGACGACGAGCCCCGCACCATCATCATCCGCGGCTTCGGCCCCCGCTGGGCCGACCAGCCGGTCCTGAACCTGGCGTCCGAAGGGATCTCCTGATGCTCATCCTTGCGATCGATACCTCCGCCGTGGCGAGTGCGGCACTGGTTTCCGACGATGCACTCGAAGGAGTGGTGGGCAGCTTTTCCACCGAAGACACGCGCAGCCACGCCGAGGTGCTCGCCCCGGGCATCGAGAAACTGCTGGCCGAGGCCGACGTCACGGGCGCGGACATCGACGCCATCGTCGTCGGCGTCGGGCCCGGTCCCTTCACCGGGCTCCGCTCAGGGATCGCCACCGCCAGGACCCTTGCCTTCGCCTGGGGCAAGCCGCTGCACGGGCTGATGAGCCTGGACGCCGTCGCCCTGGAAGTGGCCGAGTCCACCGACGCCCCGGGGGAGTTCCTGGTGGCCACCGACGCCCGGCGCAAAGAGGTGTACTGGGCCCGATACACGCTGCAGGAGGGGCAGCTCCCCAGGCTCGTCGACGGACCGCACGTGGGCTTCGCCTCGGACCTTCCCGACCTCCCTGCCTACGGGGCCGGTGCCGGCCTCTACGCCGACGTGCTGCGGGCGGACCCGGATTTCAGCGCGGAGCAGCCGGATGCGCTGTACCTGGGGCAGTTCGCCCTGGTGCGCCTCGCGGGAGGGGAGGAACTCCCTGACTCCACGCCCCTCTACCTCCGTGAATCCGATGCGCAGGTACCCGGCCCCCGGAAGCGTGCCCTGTGAGCGGCCAGTCCGGACAGGATCCGCTGATCGGCCCGGGTATATCGGTGCGGGACATGGTGCCGGCCGATATTCCGGCAGTCCATGCGCTGGAGGTGCAGCTCTTTCCCGTGGACGCCTGGCCGTTGGAGATGTTCGTGAACGAGCTGTCGCGGCCCGAGACGCGCCGCTACCTGGTGGCAGAGGCAGCCGACGGCATCGTCGGCTACGCCGGCCTGATGTGCATCGAGCCGGTCGCGGACGTCCAGACCATCGCCGTCGTCCCGGAATACGAAGGCAGGGGCATCGGAACCGCCCTGCTTACGGAACTCATCAGCGAAGGCCGGCGGCGCGGCGCGGCGGACGTGCTGCTTGAGGTGCGGGCCGACAACCCCCGTGCGCAGCAGCTTTACCGGCGGTTCGGATTTGAGCAGATCCACGTCCGGCGGAGATACTACCGCGACGGCGTCGACGCCCTGATCATGAGGCTCGAGCTGGCCGATGTCCTCACCGTGCACCAGGACATCGTGCCTCAAGACATCGTGCCCCAAGACATTGTGCACCAGGACACGGTTCACGGGGAGGCCGGCCGATCCGGCCCCGGACAGCCTGACGCCGGGCAGCACGCCCAGACCACCCCCACGGAGGCAGACCAGCAATGAACCGTTCCCAGCCGCTCGTGCTCGGCATTGAGTCCTCCTGCGACGAAACAGGCGTCGGGATCGTCAGGGGAACGGATCTCCTGACCAACACTGTGTCCTCCTCCATGGACGAACACGTCAGGTTCGGCGGAGTCATCCCGGAGATCGCCTCCCGCGCCCACCTCGATGCTTTCGTGCCCACGCTCCAGGCAGCGCTCGCCGAAGCCAACGTGACCCTGGCCGACATCGACGCCATCGCCGTCACATCCGGTCCCGGACTGGCGGGCGCCCTGATGGTGGGCGTGTGCGCGGCGAAGGCACTGTCCGTGGCCACGGGAAAGCCGCTGTACGCCATCAACCACCTCGTGGCCCACGTGGGCGTCGGCCTGCTGGACGCCAAAGCCGGAGCCCGACTGCCCGGGAATCTCGGCGCCCTGCTCGTCTCCGGCGGCCACACCGAAATCCTGCGGATCGGACGCATCACCGACGACGTCGAAATGCTCGGTTCCACTATTGACGACGCCGCCGGGGAAGCCTACGACAAGGTGGCAAGGATCCTTGGCCTGGGGTACCCCGGCGGTCCCGCCATTGACCGGATCGCCCGTGAGGGCGACGCCAAGGCTATCCGCTTCCCGCGGGGACTCACCCAGCCCAAGTACATGGGCACCGCCGGGGAGCCCGGCCCCCACCGCTACGACTGGTCCTTCAGCGGGTTGAAGACGGCCGTGGCCCGTTGCGTGGAGCAGTTCGAGGCGCAAGGCGAACCCGTCCCCGTGGCGGACATAGCGGCGGCGTTCCAGGAAGCTGTGGTGGATGTCATCACGTCCAAGGCCGTCCTTGCCTGCCGGGAGCAGGGCATCACCAACGTCCTGCTGGGCGGCGGCGTGGCAGCCAATTCGCGGCTCCGCCAGCTCACGGAACAGCGCTGCTCCGCCGCAGGCATCACGCTGCACGTCCCTCCGCTGCATCTCTGCACGGACAACGGGGCGATGGTGGCGGCCCTCGGTGCGCAGCTGGTGATGGCAGGGATTGCGCCCAGCGGCATCGCCTTCGCCCCTGATTCGTCCATGCCTGTGACCACCGTGTCAGCGCCGGCGCCCGAGCCGGTAAGGACGGCCGCCCGGGCCTAGCAGCCGGTGCAGTTGGGAACGGTGCCGGGACCACGGCCTTTTAATTTCAGGGGTCACTGGAACACTGTGTCTATGGACGGTACTCGGGAAGCCCAGTTGAAGGTGGCGGAGGCGCCATGTGGCGGTGCCCTTCCCCGGCACCAGCGTTCCGGCTGCCCCTGTCCCGAATGCCGCCGATTCTTGGCTGAGTGTGGAGGACCTGATTGCCGCGGCGGGGTCGCTGCGGCTGTCCTCGGATAGTGCCGGGCTGATCGATCAGCTCAGCGGGCTGGAGGAGCTGAAGTCTGCGGTCGCCGGTTTGCAGGCGAGGATCGCTGTGGCTTTCGATGCCGCCCAGCGCCGTGCCCAGGCCGAGGTTGGGGTCCCGGTGGCGGAGCGGGGCCAGGACGTCGCCGCGCAGATCGCCTTGGCACGGCACGAATCCCCGGCCCGCGGCTCCCGGCTGCTGGGTTTGGCGAAGGCCTTGGTGACCGAGATGCCGCACACCCTCGCCGCCCTGGAGACCGGGCAGTTGAATGAATGGCGCGCCACCCTGCTGGTGAAAGAAACGGCGTGCCTGTCGGCGGCGGACCGGTGCGCGGTCGACGAGGAGCTCGCCGCGGACACCGGAACCTTCACCGGTTCAGGCGACCGGGCCATCGTGGCCGCGGCCAAGGCTGCAGCGTACCGCAGGGATCCCCGCTCGGTCACCCAGCGGGCCAGCCACGCCGCAGCGGAGCGGTGCGTCAGCCTGCGCCCGGCACCTGACTCGATGACGTACCTGACCGCTCTGCTGCCCGTGGCACAGGGTGTGGCCGTGTATGCCGCGCTCAGCCGGCAGGCCGATACGCTGCGCTCCGACGGCGACTCCCGTTCCCGCGGCCAGATCATGGGCGACACCCTTGTCGAACGGACCACCGGCACTCCCGGCGGGGTCAGCGGCGTCGAGATCCAGCTCGTCATGACCGACCGCACCCTCTTCCAGGCCGACAGCGAACCGGCCCGCCTCACCGGCTACGGCATCGTCCCGGCCGGTTGGGCCCGCACCCTGGTCCGGGCAGGAGAGGAGGCGGCCGGTCTGCAGCAGGACGCTGGCGGGGCCTCCGGCGGGCAGGAGCCCGACCGGGGCGAGGCCGCCAGCCGTCAGGCGCTCAAGGTGTGGCTCCGCCGGGTCTACACCGCCCCCGGAACTGGGGAACTGGTGGCGATGGACTCCCGCGCCCGGCTGTTCCCGGCAGGATTGCGCCGCTTCATCCAGGCCCGCGATGACACCTGCCGCACCCCGTACTGCGATGCTCCCATCCGGCATCACGACCACATCATCCCCTGGCACGGCGGCGGGACCACCAGCCTGGCCAATAGCGCGGGCCTGTGCGAAGCCTGCAACCACGCCAAAGAAAAACCCGGCTGGAGCGCTCAGCCACGGCCCGGGCCCCGGCACACGTTCAAACTCCAGACGCCCACGGGCCACAGCTACTACTCCACGGCACCGCCGCTGCCCGGAACCAGCCCCGGAACCAGCGTGACAGAACGGCTGCCGCGCGCCTCCTGAATTAGGGGCGAGCTGTATTAGGGAAAGGCGCCGCCCAGCTGCAATGACCTGGCTAGGCCGTGGGGCCGTTTCGCATCTGCTTCACCAGGTCCAGCACCACGGCCTGGAGGTTCCCGCCGTTTTCGGCGGCCACACGGCGCTGGCGCTGATACCCGGCCCCGCGTTTGATGATTTTCTCGACGTCGGCGAGCTCATCCGGACAGCCGAGCCTTGCCGCGATGGGTTCGAGCCGGTTCAGTGTTTCGAGCACGTGGTCGGTGACGAGCTGCTCGTTGCCCTGCGCGTCCAGGATGATGATGGCCTCCATCCCGTACCGGGCGGCACGCCACTTGTTTTCCTGAACATGCCACGGAGGCATGGTGGGAATCGTGCCTCCGCTGTCCAGCGTGGTGGAGAATTCGTGGACCAGGCACTGGGTGAGGGCGGCCACGGCGCCCACTTCCTCCAAGGTCGCCAGGCCGTCGCAGATGCGCATCTCAATGGTGCCCAGGTTCGGCACCGGCCGGATGTCCCAGCGGATCTCGGAAAGCGTGTCGATCACGCCGGTGGTAAACATGTCCTGGACGTAGGACTCATACTCTTCCCAGCTGGGGAACTGGAACGGCAACCCGGCCGTGGGCAGCTGCTGGAACATGAGGGCGCGCTGGGAGGCATAGCCGGTGTCCTCGCCGCCCCAGAACGGGCTCGATGCGGACAGCGCCTGGAAGTGCGGAAAGTAGTTGACCAGGCCGTCCAGGACCGGGAGCACTTTGTCCCGCCGGTCGATCCCGACGTGGACGTGGACGCCGTAGATCACCATCTGGCGGCCCCACCACTGTGTGCGGTCGATCAGCTTGGCGTACCGTTCCTTGTCCGTGACGGTCTGCAGCTGCGGAGGGCTGAAGGGGTGGCTTCCTGCGGAGAAGACCTCAACGCCCATGGGGTCCGTGACTTCACGGACGGCGGCAAGGGACCGGTTCAGGTCCTCCTTCGCTTCGCCGGCGGTTTCGCAGATCCCGGTGACCAGTTCCACAGTATTCAGCAGCAGTTCCTGCTTGATGTGCGGGTGTTCGTCGTCCTCATTTAGTTCCGGGTGCTTCGCAGCGACTCCCCGCAGAACCTGGTTCGCCACGGAGGCAAGTTCACCGGTCTGCGCATCAACCAGCGCGAGTTCCCATTCCACACCAAGAGTTGATTGCCGGGATGAAGCGAAATCAATCTTCATGTGTTCCTCTCGCTCTTCTGCTGTCCGGTTGCTGGCCGCTTCTGGCAGAACGGCTGGCAAGCGAACGGTCTTTCAAGTCTAGTGCAGGGGTAGCATCGGAATGATGGCCTGGCTACAGAGAGCGCGTGACAGTTTTCACAGAGCGTCTTCCGTCAACCCCTCCTACAACAGACCCAATAACGGACCAGCCGCGGCTGCAGCAGCTGTGGCGGTACTGCTCGCGTCGGCATCCTGCACGTCCGCACCGCCGTCGCCTCCAACGGAAACGTCCGGTTCCACCGCGACGCCCAGTTCGCCGGCAACGCCCAGTTTCCGGCAACAGCAGACGACGGCGGCACCCCCGCGGCCGGCACCCCCGCCGAAGACTGCGGCCGGGAAGGGTTCTGCGCCCCTGGGCTGGGGACCGCAGCAACGCGATCAGGATGCAGCGGCGGCGGCCGTGAACCGGATGACGCTGAGCGAGAAGGCCGGGCAGGTGCTCCTGCCGTCCTACACGGGTCTCAACCACGAAACCCAGGCGGCTACCGTGGAGCGGCTGCATCTTGCCGGCTCCATCATCATGGGCGACAACGTGCCCCGCACTGCCGCGGGGCACGTTGACGTCCGGAGCATGATGGCCGCCACCCGGAGGCTGGGGGAGGCATCCCGATCCGGCGGCAGGACGTGGCCCGGGCTGATTGCCGTGGACCAGGAAGGCGGAATGGTGTCCAGGCTGGGTGCCCCTCTCACCCGATGGCCGGCGCCCATGAGCTACGGGGCAGCCGGAAGCGTGCCGCTGGCGACCGAGGCGGGCAAGGCCCTGGCCGGAGAACTCGCCGCCCTCGGGTTCACCGTGGACTTCGCTCCGACCGCGGACACTACCCTCGGTCCGGCCGACCCCACCATCGGCGCCCGTTCCATGTCGTCCGATCCGACGGCGGCGGGCAACCTGAGCATCGGCTTCTCCCGAGGCATGCTGGCAACCGGCGTGCTGTCCTCCGTCAAGCATTTTCCCGGCCATGGTTCCGTGACCGTCGACTCCCATAAGGACCTGCCGGTCCAGACAGCGACGGCGGCACAGCTGAAGGCCCGGGACTGGAGACCCTTCCAAGCTGCCATCGCGGCCGGCACCCCGATGATCATGACCGGACACATCGCTGTCCCGGCCCTTGAGCCGGGTGTTCCGGCGTCCCTGTCCAAGGCAAGCTATGCAGCGCTGCGGGGGATGGGGTTCAAAGGAGTGGCCGTCACGGACGCCCTGAACATGAAGGCGGTGAGCGCCCGGTATCCCCGGGGATCCGAAGCCCCGGCTGCACTTGCCGCCGGCGCGGACCTCCTGCTGATGCCGGCCGACGTGAACGCGGCCCACTCCGCCATCGTCAACGCCGTCGGGGCTGGCAGGCTTCCGCAGCCCCGGCTGGAGGAAGCCGCCCGCCGCGTGGTGACCATGATGATCTGGAGCGCCCGCACTGCTCCCCGGCAGCAGCGGGCCGCCCCGGGCAGCGCGGAGGGCGTTTCGGCAAAGGTGTCTGCCGCTGCCGTCACCGTTCTTTCGGGCCCGTGCCGCGGACCGCTGGTGCCGGGCCGGCTCCGCCTGTCGGGTGGCACCGCCCTGGACCGGGCCCACTTTGCCGCGGCCGCGAGGGACGCAGGCATCACGCTCGGTGCCGGCCCGCTGGTGAGCCTCATCGGTTACGGCGGCGCCCCGGCGGGCGGAGACATCGCCGTGGCCCTCGATGCGCCCTGGCCGCTGGCCCGCTCAGCCGCACCCACGAAGGTGGCACTCTATGGACGGACGCCGGGGGCCTTCAAAGCGCTGCTGGCCGTGCTGGCCGGCAAGGCGACGGCCCCCGGCAAGCTGCCGGCCGCCGTCGGGCCCTACCGCCACGGCACCGGCTGCCGCTGACACGCAACACTCAGGCGATTCCTTCGCCGTCCCGCCCGCCGGGCCGAAAGCCCGTTTAATGGAGGGGTGCCGATTCTGAACAAAGACATGACCCTGTGCATCTCGCTCTCGGCCCGGCCGAGCAACAACGGGACCCGCTTCCACAACTACCTGTATGACCAGCTGGGACTGAACTGGATCTACAAAGCCTTCGCGCCTACTGACCTCGCCCAGGCGATCGCCGGCGTCCGCGGCCTCGGCATCCGGGGCTGTGCCGTCTCGATGCCCTACAAAGAAGACGTGATCGCCCTCGTCGACGCCATGGACCCGTCGGCGAAGGCCATCGACTCGGTGAACACCATCGTGAACGACGGCGGCCGCCTCACCGCCTACAACACGGACTACACGGCGATCGAGCAGCTGCTGGAGCGCAACGCCGTTCCCAGCGAATCCTCGGTGCTGCTCAGGGGCGCGGGCGGCATGGCCAAGGCCACCGCGGCCGCCCTGCGGGATGCCGGCTTCAAGAATGTAACGATCATCGCCCGGAACGAGGCTGCGGGCCGGGCGCTCGCGGACCTCTACGGATTCGGGTGGCGTGCCGAGCTGGGCGACGCCACGGCCGACATGATCATCAACGTCACGCCGGTCGGCATGGCCGGCGGCGCCGAGGCCGGCTCACTGTCCTTCCCCATCGAAGCGGTCCAAGCCGCGAAGGTCGTCTTCGACGTCGTGGCCCTGCCGCCGGAGACGCCGCTGATCAAGGCCGGCCGGGAAGCCGGTAAGCAGGTCATCACGGGCGCGGAAGTGGCCACCATCCAGGCGCTCGAGCAGTTCGTGCTGTACACCGGCATCCGCCCCACCGACCAGCAGGTGCGGGACGCCGAGGCGTTCGTTCGCGCCCAGTAGCTCCAGGTGCAGCAGCCCTAGACCGGTTCCACGGAGACGGCCACCCGATCGTCACCGATCCTGGTGAGAACCAGGGTGGCTGTCTTTTTGCCGGCCTTCTTCCCGCTGCCCTTGCCCGCCGGGAGGAGCTGCTTCCGGAGCTCCTCGGGGGTGACGGACGTGCCGCGCTTCTTGATGTCCAGCACGCCGATGCCGTTCTCCTTCACCCAGGCCTTGAGCCCCTTCACGCTGTACGGCATGACCTCCAGGACTTTGTAGGCCCGGGCGAAGGGGGTGTCCACTGCATCCGGCGCGCAGATGTACGCGATGTGCTCGTCCACGAGGTGCCCGCCCAACTGCAGGGCCAGGTCGGCCACGAGACCCGCGCGGATCACGGCGCCGTCGGGTTCGTAGATGTATCCCTGGACGGGCCCGACCGGTGCCGCAGGGCCGCCGTCAAAATCCTCCGCGCTGGTGAGTTCGGCGGCACCCTGCGGACCGAGCAGCAGAGCGGCCCTCCGGATCCCCGGCCGGGCAACGGCGTTGAACCAGAGCGTTACCTCGGTGACGTCGCCGCCCACCGAAACCCACTGGGCCTCGCAGCCGGCCGGGATGGAATCGTGCGGCATGCCCGGCCCCATCTTCACGCCCACAGCGAGCCCGGAGGCCGCGAGTGATTCCACGAACGACAGCGGCGGCGAGAAGGCCTCCGGGTCCCAGATCCTCGTGGTCCCGGACGTGGATGTGGTGCGCCGGGCCGGATCCAGCCACACGCCGTCGGCGTCACCGAGAGGAACGGAAGTCGCATCCGAATGCACCACCGTGGCGTGCGGAAACGGAATGAGGTTGATGGTGGCGCACGCGGCGGTTGTTTCGTCGACCTCCACGGCCGTGACGGCGATATCCAGCGACGCCAGCGCCATGGCATCCGCGCCCAGGCCACACCCGAGGTCGGCCACGTGGCGTATACCAGCCTCGGCGAAGCGCTGGGCATGCCTGGCCGCCACATTGAGCCGGGTTGCCTGCTCGAGGCCGGCCTGGGTGAAGAGCATCTGGCGGGCGAATTCGCCGAATTTGGCTTCGGCCCTGGTCCGCAGCCTGGACTGGGTAAGCACAGCGGACACCAGATCGGGGGAGTGCCCCTTCTTCCGGAGGCTGGAATTAAGCGCGAAGGACTCATCCTCGCGGTAGGGCCCCAGCGAGGCCAGCAACTGCCATCCTTCTTCAGTGAGGAGATGTGCGATCTGGTCCTGCGGTGCGTCAGACATGACTTCAAGCCTAGTGGAGGGTCCGGCGGGCTTGCCCGATAGGGTGGATTGAATGGACTCCAGTGCAACTCCCAGCCAAGACCAGCCTGCCGGTTCTCCCGATAGCCCTGCCGGTTCTCCCGATAGCCCTGCCGGCGTGGCCCGCTACCAGGGACTATTCCGGTACGCGCGCCCGGCGCTGATTGCCGGGGTGGCTGTGGCCATCGTCTGCCTCGTGCTGCTGGTGATCATCTTCCTGCTGGACTCGTTCAACTCCACCGTCTACTCGGTGGGCGGCAAGGACATCCACGACGCGACCGACGAAGCCCGGCAGATCAGGGACCTGTATTCGGGCGCACGCGCCGGAGGCGTGGTGGTCCTGGTGGCCTCGGCCCTGACCGCCGCGGGGGCCGCCGTCGTACTCGTCCGCCAGCGTAAGAATTCGCCAAAAAGCGACGACGACGGCGGCGAGGATGTCGGGTTCGACGCCCTCGCCGGCCGCTGAACAGCGGCTTTCCGGCGCTTAGGCGTGTTCACCGCAGATGAACATCTGGCACTCACCTTGACCGAGTGCTAACCCCTTACATAGAGTCATCATTAGCACTCTCCCTAGGAGGGTGCTAACCCAAGAAGAACTGCCAGCCTGGCTGCTGCCGGCACCGCGACGACGGTCTGCCGCCAAGGCACCACAGTTTTACTGCCCATGAATTTGCTGACGAAAAGGAGAGGTCCGAGTGTCGGTCTCTATTAAGCCTCTTGAGGATCGTATTGTTGTCCGCCCGCTCGAAGCCGAGCAGACCACGGCTTCCGGCCTGGTCATCCCGGACTCCGCGCAGGAGAAGCCGCAGGAAGGCGAAGTTGTCGCAGTAGGCCCCGGCCGCTTCGAAGACGGCAACCGCGTTCCGGTCGACGTAACCGTCGGCGACGTCGTTATCTACTCCAAGTACGGCGGAACTGAAGTCAAGACCGGCGGCGAAGAGTACCTCGTGCTGTCTGCCCGCGACGTTCTGGCGATCGTCGTTAAGTAACTCTCTGGATCCCCGTGCCGCTGATCCTGTCTGGTTTTCATCAGACCGGTCGGCAGCACGGGGTTCTGTCTTGAAAGGACAAACCATGGCAAAGCAGCTTGCATTCAACGACGCTGCCCGCCGGTCTCTTGAAGCCGGCATCGACAAGCTCGCCAATACGGTCAAGGTGACGCTTGGTCCCCGCGGCCGCAACGTCGTGCTGGACAAGAAGTGGGGCGCCCCCACGATCACCAATGACGGCGTGACCATCGCCCGTGAAATCGAACTGGATGACCCCTACGAAAACCTTGGCGCCCAGCTTGCCAAGGAAGTAGCCACCAAGACGAACGACGTCGCCGGCGACGGCACCACGACGGCTACCGTGCTCGCGCAGGCCCTGGTCAAGGAAGGCCTGCGCAACGTTGCCGCAGGTGCCGCTCCGGGCCAGATCAAGCGCGGCATCGAGGTTTCCGTCGAAGCCGTTGCTGCACGCCTGCTCGAGAACGCCCGCCCCGTCGAGGGCACCCAGGTGGCCAACGTGGCCGCTATCTCCGCGCAGAGCGACGAGGTCGGCGAGCTGCTGGCCGAAGCGTTCGGCAAGGTCGGCAAGGATGGTGTGATCACCATCGAGGAGTCCTCCACGACCCAGACCGAGCTGGTCCTCACCGAGGGCATGCAGTTCGACAAGGGTTACCTGTCCCCGTACTTCGTCACCGACGCAGAGCGCCAGGAGGCCGTCCTCGAGGACGCCCTGATCCTGATCAACCAGGGCAAGATCTCTGCTGTCCAGGAATTCCTGCCGCTGCTCGAAAAGGCTCTGCAGAGCTCCAAGCCGCTGTTCATCATTGCCGAGGACATCGAGGGCGAGGCCCTGTCCACGCTGATCGTCAACCGCATCCGCGGCACCCTGAACGTCGTTGCCGTCAAGGCTCCGGGCTTCGGTGACCGCCGCAAAGCCATGCTGCAGGACATCGCCACCCTCACCGGTGCACAGGTTGTCTCCCCGGAGCTGGGCCTCAGCCTGGACTCCGTCGGCCTTGAGGTGCTGGGTACCGCCCGCCGCATCACGGTCACCAAGGACAACACCACCATCGTTGATGGCGCCGGATCGGCCGAGGACGTAGAGGCACGCGTTGCCCAGCTGCGTGCCGAGCTGACCCGCACCGACTCCGACTGGGACAAGGAAAAGCTGCAGGAGCGGCTGGCCAAGCTGGCCGGCGGCATCGGCGTAATCAAGGTTGGCGCTGCCACCGAGGTTGAGCTGAAGGAAAAGAAGCACCGCATCGAAGATGCCGTGTCCTCCACCCGCGCTGCCCTCGAAGAAGGCATCGTGGCCGGTGGCGGTTCCGCGCTGATCCACGCCCTGAAGGCACTCGACGAGGACCCGGCCGTCACCGCCCTCGAAGGCGACGCAGCAGCTGCCGTTGGCATCGTCCGCCGCGCCCTGGTCCAGCCGCTGCGCTGGATCGCCCAGAACGCCGGCCACGACGGCTACGTCGTCACCGCCAAGGTTGCCGAACTCGAAACCAACAACGGCTTCAACGCCAAGTCCGGCGAGTACGAGGACCTGATCGCAGCGGGCGTCATCGACCCCGTCAAGGTCACCCGTGCAGCCCTCCGCAACGCGGCTTCCATCGCCGCGCTGGTTCTCACCACCGAGACCCTTGTTGCCGAGAAGCCTGCCGAGGAAGACGAGCACGCAGGCCACAGCCACTAGGCTGCAGCCCCGCACGGCGGCAACGCCAGAAAAGAGCCGGTCCAGCCTAGCTGGGCCGGCTCTTTTGCTGTGGGAATCCCTGCTGTGGAACTCCCCGAGGTGGAAATCCGCTCTCCCGCAAGGTGATTCTGCCGCCGGCCCTGCCGCCGGCCCTGGAGAGGGACACGCCGCACGCAGCTGCCGGTTTGGCCGCAAAGATCACGAATTGGTAACATGGATGTTTTGTGTGCCACCGGCTTTGAGGGGATGTTTGTGCCAGTAGCGAGAATGATGGGCCAGCGGGGGAACGAGTCCCGCCACGCCGGTGAAGTCACACGCTCCGCTCAGGTCAAGGCCAAGCAGGGCTACCGCCCCGAGGTCCAGGGGCTCCGCGCCCTCGCCGTCCTCATGGTGGTCACCTACCACGTCTGGCTGGGACGAGTCTCCGGCGGCGTGGATATCTTCCTGCTGATCTCAGCCTTCCTGCTCACGCTGTCCTTTGTCCGCAAGGTCGAAAACGGCAGGCCGCTGCGCCTGGTCAACCACTGGCTGCACCTCTTCAAGCGGCTGATTCCTGCCGCCGTCGTGGTGATTCTCGGTGTCCTGGCGGGCACCTGGCTGGTCATTCCGCAGAGCCGCTGGCCGGACGTTCTCAACGAGGCCTGGGCCTCACTGCTGTACCGGCAGAACTGGCTGCTCGCGGACACCGCGGTGGACTACTACGCCCAGAACCACGCGGGCGCCAGCCCGCTGCAGCATTTTTGGTCCCTGTCCATTCAGGGCCAGGTGTTCATTCTGTGGCCGCTCATCTTCGCCGGGGCCGCCCTCGTGTGGCGTCTGCTCCGGCGCCGGCGGGACATCAGCTACCGGCTCATCCTCCTCGTGGCCTTCGCCGGCATCTTCATCGCGTCCCTCATCTTCTCCATCGAGCAGACCGCCACCAACCAGGCCTACGCCTACTTCGACACCCGGACCAGGCTCTGGGAGTTCGCGCTCGGCTCGCTGCTAGCGCTGTCCCTGCCTTACCTGAAGCCCGGCAAGGCTATGCGCGTGGTGCTGGGCTGGGCCGGGCTGGCGGCCATGATCTCCTGCGGCCTGGTGCTGACCGTGGACCGGTCCTTTCCCGGCTTCATCGCCCTGTGGCCCACGCTGGCCGCCGCAGCCATCATCGTCGCCGGCCAGAGCGGCAGCCGGTTCGGCGTGGACCGGATCCTGAGCTCCAGGCCGCTGGTTGCACTCGGGGACAACTCCTACGCGCTGTATCTCTGGCACTGGCCGCTCCTGGTTTTGGCCCTTGCCGGCACCGGAATCGACAAGCCCAACCTGGCGCAGGGCCTGGCCATCGTGGCTGCCTCCGTGGTCCTTGCCGTGCTCACCACCCGCTTCGTGGAAAAGCCGCTGCGGGAATGGCACTGGCCGCAGCTGCGGGCCTGGCGGACCGCCGTCGTGATCATTGCCTGCGGCGCCTTGCTGGCCGGCCCCGTGGCCGTCTGGCAGACCAAGCTGACGGCGGACGAGGCGGCTGCCGCAGCGCAGCCGCGCGAACTGACCCCCGGCGCCGCCGCTCTCGCCCCCGAAAACGCCGGCAAGCCCACCCCAAAAGCCACGGTCATTCCTGCCCCCGCGGCCATGAAAAACGAATGGGCCGACATCGACGGCCTGTGCACGGATGGAAACGTCCCCACCGATCCGCTCCTCGCGGGATGCCTGCAGAACAGCCGGCCGGAGCACGTGAAGAAGCGGATCGTGGTGCTGGGGGATTCCCACGCCCAGCAGTACATGGCCGCGCTGGGGCCGATCGCCCGGGACCACGGCTGGGAAGTTGTCACGCTGCTGAAAGGCAACTGCCGCTTCGGTGCGGAATCGCCGGAGCGCGATGCCGAGTGCAACGCGTTCAACCGGGCCAGTGCCGCCTACGTGATGGAACACAGGCCGGATGCCGTGTTCACGGTGGCGTCGCTGACCCACAAGGAGGCGCCGTTCGAAACCGAAGTGCCCGGCTATGTAGAGGGCATCAAGCCGTTCACTGACGCCGGAATCGACGTTGTGGGCATCCGGGACAACCCCCGCTTCGCCATCAACATGCCGGAATGCGTCCAAAAGTATGGAGCCCAGGCGCCCGAGTGCAACGCCCCGCTCGCCGAGTCCCTCGCATTGTCATCACCCCTGGATGACTACCGGGGCAAGGTGGACGGGCTCCACCTGATGGACATGAGCGACTTCATCTGCGCCGACGGCACCTGCCCGGCGGTGGTCGGCAACGTCTACGTCTACAAGGATGACAACCACCTCACCAAGACGTACGTGCAGTCCATGATCCCGATGTTCGAGAAGCGGCTGCTTGCCGCCACCGGCTGGAAATAGCAGGCTCTGAGGAACCGGCGGCGGCCGCCGCCGCGTGCCATTGCTCACAAAGCCGTTCCGGAATATGGGGATCGGCGCGGAGGTTCTAGAATTTATTCAACACTTCTGCACAGGCCAGTCCCGTAATGACGGGCTGGTCATCAGCTGCAACCCCTGAACCCATACCCAAGGTAAGAGGCGCACTCATGACCCAGCCCGAGCATGACCCCTTCGGCTTCATTGGCCTGACCTACGACGACGTCCTGCTGCTTCCCGGCCACACCGACGTCATCCCGTCGGATGCCGACACGTCCTCCCGGATCTCCAAGCGGATCACGGTGCAGACCCCGCTGCTGTCCGCCGCGATGGACACCGTCACCGAGTCCCGCATGGCCATCGCCATGGCACGCCAGGGAGGCCTGGGCGTGGTGCACCGCAACCTGTCCATCGACGACCAGGCCGACCAGGTGGACCGCGTCAAGCGCAGCGAGTCGGGCATGATCACCAACCCGCTGACCATCCGCCCCGAGGCCACGCTGCAGGAACTCGACGATCTCTGTTCCCAGTACCGCGTTTCCGGCCTGCCGGTGGTCGACGAGGGCAACCGGCTGCTCGGCATCGTCACCAACCGGGACACCCGCTTCGTGCCGGAATCGGACTACCCGATCCGCCTCGTCAGCGACGTCATGACGAAGATGCCGCTGGTCACCGGCCACGTGGGGATCAGCCGCGATGAAGCGTCGCACAAGCTGGCCACCAACAAGATCGAGAAGCTGCCGCTCGTTGATGAGCAGGGCCGCCTCAAGGGCCTCATCACCACCAAGGACTTCACCAAGGCCGAGCAGTACCCGCTGGCCACGAAGGATGACGAGGGCCGGCTGCGCGTCGGTGCCGCCATCGGCTTCTTCGGCGACGGCTGGGAGCGGGCCATGAAGCTCGTCGACGCCGGCGTGGACGCCCTCTTCGTGGACACCGCCAACGGCCACTCCCAGGGCGTGCTGGACATGATCCGCCGGCTCAAGTCGGACCCCGTCGCGGCACACGTGGACATCATCGGCGGCCAGGCAGCCACGCGCGAAGGCGCCCAGGCGCTCATCGACGCCGGAGCCGACGGCATCAAGGTGGGCGTCGGCCCGGGCTCCATCTGCACCACGCGTGTAGTGGCCGGTGTGGGCGTTCCCCAGATCACCGCCATCTACGAGTCAGCCAAGGCTGCCATTCCGGCCGGCGTTCCGCTGATCGCCGACGGCGGCCTCCAGTACTCGGGCGACATCGGCAAGGCGCTGGTCGCCGGCGCCGACACCGTGATGCTCGGTTCCCTGCTGGCCGGCTGCGACGAGTCCCCGGGCGAGCTGATCTTCGTCAACGGCAAACAGTTCAAGAGCTACCGCGGCATGGGCTCGCTGGGCGCCATGCAGTCCCGCGGCAAGAACACGTCGTACTCGAAGGACCGCTACTTCCAGGCTGACGTCTCCGGTGACGACAAGCTCATCCCCGAAGGCATCGAAGGCCGCGTGGCCTACCGCGGGCCGCTGGCCTCTGTCGCCTACCAGCTCGTGGGCGGCCTCCGCCAGACCATGTTCTACGTGGGCTCCCCGTCCATCGCCGAACTCAAGGCGCGCGGCAAGTTCGTCCGGATCACGCCGGCCGGTCTGAAGGAATCCCACCCGCACGACATCCAGATGACCGTCGAGGCGCCGAACTACGGCTCACGCTAATCCCCGGGTTCCCAGCGGTGGTGCGGACTAGGCTGAAGCCATGTCCGCACCACGCCATCCCGCCGAACTCAACCCCAAACGGGACGCCCGGCGCAAGCTTGCGGTAAGGCCCTACGCCCGCGCCGTGGCTCAGGTGCTGCGGGTCAGCTTCCGGGCGTCGCCGGCGGCTGTCGTCATGAAGGTCGCCGGCTCACTGATTTCCGCGACACTGCCCCTCGTCACAACATACTTCGCGGCCCTGACCACCACGGCACTGGCCGCGGCGTATTCCGGCGACCCGTCCGCCGGCCAGCAAGCGATCGTCTATGTCATCATCACCGCTGCCCTGGGACTGTTCTGGGGCGGCTTCAGCAGCGTGGACCGCTACATCCAGCAGCTCATGAGCTTCAAGGTGGGCGCGATCGTGGGCGACCTCATGTATGAGCGCTTCCTTGCCCTGGAATTCTGGCGCTACGACGACAAAGAAACCGTGGACCTCTACGACCGCGCCAAGAGGTTCTCTGATTCGTATGCCAGGGTCCTGGACCGGATCGCCGCGATCTTCACGCAGCTGGTTTCCGTGATCCTGGCGGTGGGCGCCCTCCTGCTGGTCAGCTGGTGGATCGCCGTGATCGTCCTGGTCGCCATCGTGCCCAGTGTCTACCTGCAGTTCAAACTGTCCCGCGAGCAGATTGCCCACTGGAACACCCAGGTGGATTCCCGCCGCCAGCGCAGGATGATCGAGACCAACCTGCTGCGCCCGCAGCACATTGCCGAAATGCGGCTGTACGGGATAGTGGGCTACCTCATGGACCTTCGCTCCCGGCTGCGCGACGCGGACGAGCGGCGCCGGCTTGATTTCCAGAAGCGCTACATCCCGAAACAGCTGGCGGCTGACGCCCTGCAGTACGGCGCGGAAGTGGTGTCCCTGATCTGGGTGGTGGGCCAGATCATCGCGCGGGCCCAGCCGGTGGGGCAGTTTCTGTACGTGCAGCAGATCGTCAGCCGTGCGCTGTCCACCGCGAACAGCCTGGTCTCCTCCCTCAGCTCCATCGACGAGGACCTCGCCAACCTCAAGGACTATGAGCTGTTCATGGCGCTGCCGGTGCACTCCGACCATTCGCCGCCGCTGCTCAACGCGCCGGAAAAAGTTGAACTGCGCGATATCCGGTTCACCTACACCGGCAGCGAGCTGGAGGTCATCAAGGGCATCTCCCTGACGATCAGGGAGGGGCAGCACATCGCGATCGTGGGGGAAAACGGTGCCGGCAAGTCCACCCTGATCAGGATCCTGGCGGGGCTCTACCGGCCCGATTCGGGACAGGTGCTGCTCGACGGCGTTGACCTCGCCGCCGTCGACGTCACCTCCTGGCACCGCCATCTGGCGGTCCTCAGCCAGGAGTTCCTGAAGTATGAGTTTGCCACCGCAGCGGAGAACATCTTCTTCGGCGATGTCGACTCACTCCGCGACGACGCGCGGATCCGCCAGGCCGCGGCGGACGCCGAAGCACTCGACTTCATCAACAAGCTTCCCAACGGCCTGGACAATCACGTCAGCAACTGGATGGAGGACCCGCGGGGACGGAAGGGGAGCGGGCTCTCCGGCGGGCAGTGGCAACGGCTGGCGATGGCCCGCAACTTCTACCGGAACGCCTCCTTCATGGTGATGGACGAGCCGACCTCCGCGATCGATGCCCTGGCCGAGCACCGCATTTTCACCCGGCTCTTCGCGGACCGGAGCAGCACCATCATCGCCATCAGCCATCGCCTTGCCACCATCGAGAAAGCGGACATCGTCTACATGCTGGAGGACGGCCGGATCGTGGAGCAGGGCACGCACAAGGAACTCGTGGCGCTCCACGGACGCTACTTCAGGATGTTCGAATCGCAGCTGAGCCAGGGAGCCGGCACCGGTCAAGTAAAGTGGTCACGTGACTTACGAGATTGAGATTGGCCGTGGCAAGCGTGGGCGTCGTGCCTACTCCCTGGATGACATCGCGATCATCCCCAACCGTCGTACGCGTGATCCCAAGGACGTTTCCGTCTCGTGGCAGATTGATGCCTACCAGTTCGACATGCCGGTCATCGCCGCTCCGATGGACTCCGCCATGTCACCCGCTACGGCCATCGCCCTCGGCCGTCTCGGCGGCCTGGGAGTCCTGGACCTCGAAGGGCTCTGGACCCGGTACGAGGACCCGCAATCGGTGCTGGACCAGATCGCGGAGCTCGACGACGAAAGGAACAGCCCCGCCGTCACCCGAAAGATGCAGGAGCTGTACCGGGCACCCATCCAGCCTGACCTGATCACGTCCCGGCTGGCAGAAATCCGGGCCGCCGGCGTTACGGTCGCGGGATCGTTGACGCCCCAGCGCACTCAGGAACACTACAAAACCGTGGTGGCCGCCGGCGTCGACATCTTTGTCATCCGCGGAACCACGGTCTCCGCCGAGCACGTGTCCAAAGACCACGAACCGCTGAACCTCAAGCAGTTCATCTACGAACTCGACGTGCCCGTCATCGTGGGCGGCGCGGCAGGCTACACGCCCGCTTTGCACCTCATGCGCACCGGTGCTGCCGGTGTCCTCGTCGGTTTTGGCGGCGGCGCCACCAGTACCACCCGTCGGGCCTTGGGGATCCACTCGCCCATGGCTTCCGCCATTTCCGACGTCACCGCCGCGCGCCGGGACTACATGGATGAATCAGGCGGACGGTACGTCCACGTGATTGCCGACGGCGGAATGGGCAGTTCCGGCGCCATCGTCAAGGCGATCGCCATGGGCGCCGACGCCGTCATGCTCGGCACCGCACTGGCCCGGGCCGACGAAGCGCCAGGCAGGGGCTGGCACTGGGGCCAGGAGGCCCACCACCTCGAATCGCCGCGCGGCGACCGCGTCAACGTCGGTACGGTCGGTCCCCTCGAAGAGGTACTCTTCGGGCCCGGCCACCACACCAACGGCACGTCGAACCTGATCGGGGCGCTGCGGCGCTCCATGGCGACCACCGGCTACTCGGACCTCAAGGAGTTCCAGCGGGTCGACGTCGTCGTGGCGCCCTACGCGGGGTTGTGACCCCTCATACCCCTCAGCCGCGCCCTGCCCATCGGCAGGGGTAACAAGTAGTCTGGTGAACTACGACGTTCGATGAGGTAGGAGGCGCATCATGACCAGTTTCGCCGGCGGTTCGACCGCGCCCAGGGGAGCCCTGGGGCCGGAGGCCAGGGAAGCCTCCGTCGCGGCACTCAAGGCCACGACGCAGCCTGGCAAGGAACTCGACATTCTCATCGTCGGCGGCGGAATCGTCGGTTGCGGCGCGGCGCTCGACGCGATCACACGGGGCCTCAGCGTCGGCATCGTGGAAGCCAGCGACTGGGCGGCGGGCACCTCCTCCCGCTCCTCCAAGCTCATTCACGGCGGGCTCCGGTATCTGGAGATGCTGGACTTTGGGCTCGTCAAGGAGGCGCTGCAGGAACGCGGGCTGCTCCTGTCGGAGCTGGCGCCGCACCTCGCCCGCCCGGTGCCGTTCCTCTATCCGCTGACCAGGCCGTTCCTGGAGCGGCCCTATGTCGGGGCGGGCATCGCCCTCTACGACATCATGTCCATCTCCGGAGGCCACAAGCGCGGTGTCCCGTTCCACAAGCACCTGACGCGGCGCGGCACCCTGCGCGCGGCGCCGAGTCTCAAGGACGACGCCTTCGTGGGCTCCATCCGGTATTACGACGGGCAGGTGGACGACGCCCGATACGTGGCCAACCTCGTCCGCACGGCGGCTCATTACGGTGCCCATGCCGTGAACCAGATGGCCGTCGTCGACTTCCTCCGCGAAGGCGAACGCGTGGTGGGCGCCAAGGTGGTCAACCATGAGGACGGCTCCAGCTTCAAAATCCGGGCCAAGCAGGTCATCAACGCCACCGGCGTCTGGACGGATGAAACCCAGGCCATGATCACCGAGCGCGGCCAGCTCCAGGTCCGCGCCTCCAAAGGCATCCACCTGGTGGTTCCGCGGGACCGGTTCCAATCCACCGTCGGCCTCATCCTGCGCACGGAGAAGTCCGTGCTGTTCGTCATCCCCTGGGGAAGGCACTGGATCATCGGCACCACGGACACCGACTGGCGCCTGGACAAGGCACATCCTGCGGCGTCCAGCAAGGACA
Organism: Arthrobacter sp. GQ119; assembly: GCF_059759125.1. Lineage (NCBI taxonomy): Bacteria > Bacillati > Actinomycetota > Actinomycetes > Micrococcales > Micrococcaceae > Arthrobacter > Arthrobacter sp. GQ119. The sequence continues at coordinate 50,011 of NZ_JCAXEA010000025.1, forward strand.
TCGACTACGTGCTCGAGCACGTGAATACCGTCCTCAAGCGACCGCTGACACGCGAGGACGTGGAGGGCGTCTACGCGGGCCTGCGGCCGCTGTTGGCGGGGGAGAACGATTCCACGGCCAAACTGTCCCGCGAGCATGTGGTGGCCCATCCCTTGCCGGGTCTTGTGGTGGTGGCCGGCGGCAAGTGGACCACCTACCGGGTCATGGCCAAGGACGCCGTGGATGAGGCCACGCGGAGCATGGACGAACGCGTGCCGCCGAGCTGCACGGAGACCATCCCTCTCCTGGGCGCCAGCGGCTTCAAGGCGGCGTGGAACCGCCGCAACAGGACCGCCGAGGAAACCGGCGTCCATGTGGCACGCGTGGAGCACCTGCTCAACCGGTACGGGGCCATGACGCCGGAGGTGCTGGCACTCATTCACGACAACCCGGACCTGGCGGAGCCGCTGCCCGGAGCAGACGACTACCTGCAGGCCGAGGCGGTCTACGCGGCCAGCCATGAAGGTGCCAGGCATGTGCAGGACGTGCTGACCCGGAGAACCCGCATTTCCATCGAGTCCTGGGACCGTGGTGTTTCTGCTGCGCCGGTAGTCGCTAAACTTATGGGAGAAATTCTTGGCTGGAGCGATGCGCAGCGGGAAAGCGAAATCAAGCATTACCTTGCGCGGGTGGAAGCCGAAAGACTCAGCCAGCAGCAGCCGGACGACGAGTCGGCGGACGCTGCCCGCCTGGGTGTAGAGGACATCGTGCCGCTGCGCTGATTTCGCCATCCGCCGCGCAAGGGGCCACGCCTCACCGAAGGGACACCACTTGGCGGAAGCACTGGACCGTTACGATGCGGAGCTCACCACACCGGACATGGTGATTCTGGAGATGGACGCGACGGACAAGCTGGATGCGTCACAGCAGCTTGCCCGCAGACTCTACGACGCCGGCCGGATCTCGGACCTTGCAGGCTTCCTGGAGCACGTCAACGCCCGCGAGCACCAGCTGGCCACGGGGCTTCCCGGGGGAGTGGGACTGCCCCACGCCCGCAGTGAGTTTGTCTCGCGGACCTCCATCGCCATTGGCATTGCCAAGTACGGAAGGGCCCTCGATTTCGGCGCCGCAGACGGTCCGGCCGACGTGGTGCTGCTCATTGCCACGCCCGCGAGCTCGTTCTCTGACCATCTGGAAGTGCTGGCCACCCTCGCGAGGTCCCTCTCCAAGGAATCCTTCCGGGACTCGCTGCGCAGGGCCTACGACGCAGAAGTGATCGCGGAGCTGATTAACTCGAGCCTGGTGTTCTTCGACCACTGAACGCAGCTGCCTCAACCAGCCGTTTCGTTGTTCTACACAGAGACGAAGTACGGTTAAGGGGTGTGGAAAACAGCCCTCCAGCCCCGGTGGATCGCAGGCCTGGTCTTTGCGATCGTCGTCTCCGGTGTGTTCGTGCTGCTCAGCCAGTGGCAGTTCGGCAGATCCACGCAGCCCGAGGTGCCCGTCAGCCCGACCACCGAGGAAGTCAAGGACCTCACGGGGCTGCTGCAGCCCGGGGAATTCTTCCGCGGCTCCGTCGCCGACCAGATGGTCACGGCCACGGGCAGCTATGACGCCGCCAAACAGGTGATCATTCCGGGCCGGCTCCATAGCGGGAGGACCGGCTACTGGATCGTGTCGGCCTTCGCCGTCGACGGCGCCCCCGCGCTCAAGGGCGCGGCAGTGTCCCCGAAAACCTGGATACCGGTGGCCCGCGGTTGGGTGGCTGACCCCGCCGAGGCCGAAGACCCGCCGTCGGGCACCATCCGCCTGACCGGACGGCTCCTGCCGTCCGAGGCACCTGTTCCCGGCAAGGCCCCCGCGCCGGGACAGGCGTCCGCCGTTTCCGTGGCCGAGCTCATTAACGTCTGGAACGTCAGCAGCTACCCTGCCTTCGTTTCCGCCACGGCGGAGATTTCCGGAACGTCCGACGTCGGTGCTGCCGCCGCCGCAGGGGGCCTCGAACCGCTCAACATCGAGGCCCAGCCTCCGCCGGCAAAGGTCAACTGGCTCAATCTTTTCTACTCCGTGGAATGGATCGTCTTCGCCGGTTTCGCCCTCTTCATCTGGTGGCGGCTGGTCAAGGACGACTACCAGCGCAGCCTCGAGGAGCACGAGGACCACGGCCATGCCGGACCGGAACCCACTCAACCAAACGAGACCCAACAAAAGGTACAGCCATGATTGAACCCAAGCCTGCCGTGCAGCCGCCGAACTCAACGGGATCGGGAGCGAAGAAGCGCCGCTTCGGCGGCACGCAGGCGCAGATCCGCTCCGCCCTGAAGTTCTACAAGGTCATGGCCTACCTCACCGGTGCCATGCTGCTGCTGCTCTGCGCGGAGCTGGTGGCACGCTACGGCTTCGGCCAGTACCTGTTCGCCGGCGGAACCAACGCCGTGACCGGCCAGCCGTTCGGTTTCGGATTTGCCGACGCCGAACCCAAGGGCGTCCTCGGCGGCGTGAACCTGTCCGTGACCGTGCTGATTGTCCACGGCTGGATGTACGTGGTGTACCTCATGTCGAACTTCCGGCTGTGGACCCTCATGCGCTGGCCCTTCGTTAAGATGATCCTGCTGGCGCTCGGCGGCGTGGTGCCGTTCCTGTCCTTCATCGTGGAGAAGAAATTCCACGCCGAGGTGGAAGCCGAGCTCGCAGCCAACCCGGAGTCGGCCAGCCGCTACTAGGCCGGCGGTGACGTTTCGTGCGTCACAGCGGGGCCTCTCAAGGTGCGTCGGGGCAATGGCGCAAAGTAGTCTAGAACGGTGACTACTCCCACTGCATCCCAGACTTCCCAGAAGCCGGTGCTGGTTGTTGACTACGGTGCCCAGTACGCGCAGCTGATTGCCCGCCGCGTCCGGGAAGCGAATGTGTATTCGGAAGTGGTTCCGCATACCTACACCACCGAGCAGCTCCTGGCCAAGAACCCCGCCGCCATCATCCTCTCGGGCGGACCCTCCAGTGTCTACGCCGACGGCGCTCCGAGCGTCGGCGCCGACCTCTTCGAGGCGGGCGTCCCGGTCTTCGGCATCTGCTACGGCTTCCAGGCGATGGCCAATGCCCTGGGTGGCAAGGTGGACAAAACCGGCCTGCGGGAATACGGGTCCACGCAGACCACCATCCTTGGCGAAGGCCGGTCCGTGCTGGAAGGGATGCCCCAGCACCAGAACACGTGGATGAGCCACGGCGATTCCGTGCACGAAGCCCCGGAGGGCTTTGAAGTACTCGCGACGACGGCGGGCGCTGAAGTTGCGGCGTTCGCCAATGAAGAGAAGTGCCTGTACGGCGTGCAGTGGCACCCGGAGGTCAAGCACTCGGCCTACGGCCAGCAGGTTCTGGAGAACTTCCTGTTCAATGGTGCCAAGCTGGAACCGAACTGGACCACCGGCAACATCCTTGAAGAGCAGGTCGAACGGATCCGCAAGCAGATCGGCGACGCCCGGGTCATCTGCGGACTCTCCGGCGGCGTGGACTCCGCCGTCGCCGCCGCGCTGGTGCAGCGCGCCGTCGGGGACCAGCTGACCTGTGTCTTCGTGGACCACGGCCTGCTGCGTGAGGGCGAGGCCGAACAGGTCGAACGCGACTTCGTCGCCGCCACCGGCGTCAAGCTATACGTGGCCAACGAGCAGGAGCGCTTCCAGGCTGCCCTTGCCGGAGTCAGCGATCCTGAGACCAAGCGCAAGATCATCGGCCGCGAATTCATCCGCGCCTTCGAAGAAGCCGAGCTGGCCATCATCGCCGAGGCCGCGGCCCACGGCGAGAAGATCAAGTTCCTGGTGCAGGGCACCCTGTACCCGGACGTCGTCGAATCCGGCGGCGGCGAGGGCGCTGCGAACATCAAGAGCCACCACAACGTGGGCGGGCTGCCGGAGGACCTGCAGTTTGAGCTGGTCGAACCGCTGCGTGCCCTGTTCAAGGACGAGGTGCGCGCCGTCGGCGCCCAGCTCGGACTGCCGCAGGAAATCGTTGGCCGCCAGCCGTTCCCCGGACCCGGTCTCGGGATCCGGATCGTCGGTGAGGTCACCAAGGAACGCCTGGACCTGCTGCGCAAGGCGGACGCCATCGCCCGCGCCGAGCTGACGGCCGCCGGCCTCGACAACGACGTCTGGCAGATGCCCGTCGTGCTGCTCGCGGATGTCCGCAGCGTGGGTGTCCAGGGTGACGGACGGACCTACGGCCACCCGATCGTGCTGCGCCCGGTGTCCTCCGAGGACGCCATGACGGCCGACTGGTCCCGCCTTCCGTTCGACCTGCTGGCCCGGATCTCCAACCGGATCACGAACGAGGTGGACGGCGTCAACCGCGTGGTGCTGGACGTCACCAGCAAGCCGCCGGGAACCATCGAGTGGGAATAGCAGTTTGAGCGGCCGGTCTCCGGAAGGAGGCCGGCCGCTCCGCTTTTGAGACCACACCGTGGGACCGTGCCCTGTGGCCGCTGTTGACCCCGCGCTTGCCGCCCACGGGCAGCACTGGGTGAAATGCGCCGCAACTTAGCCAGTTCCAGTGTTGCGGTCTCTCACGGGCGGCGGTTTCCGGCTACGCTCGAAACTATGCCCGTATGGTCCATGGCGTCACGTGCAAGCGCAGAAAAGAAGGCAGTAGTGTCAGTTGGTCAGGCCGACCCGGAAGGTTCGGAAGAGCTCAAAAAGTGGCTCTCCGGGCTCAAGCCCGTCACCGGGGCGGACACGATGCTGCGCTTCACCAAAACCCCCGAGGGTTCCATCGACCTGACGCACGCCCACCCCTCTGGCCTTGCCCAGCTCATGGCCGGACGCCGCACCAGGCTGTCCACGCTGATCCGCGACCAGCAGCAGTACGTCGTTGCCGCCCGCGCGTCCCGGAACCTTCGCTCCAAGATTTTCGAGCTGGCCAACGACCGCGGCATCGAAGCCGGATACCTGTCCGCCGGCACGGTGGTGTGGACATCGGCCGTCGGGGGCAAGCCGCAGCGCGTCTCGGCGCCGGTCATGCTGACCGCCATCTCACTGACCATCAGGCCCGGGGAGGATGACTACGAACTGCAGCTCACCGAGCAGGCCCGCATCAACCCGGCGCTCATCCGTCACCTGAAGACCATCCACGGCATCGTTTTCGACGTCAACGCGGTCACCAGGATGGCGTACAGCACAGCACGCTTCGACCCCCAGCCGGTACTGGACAGACTCAGCACGCTCGTCAAGCCCATCCACGGCGCGGAGGTGGAGCACAACCTGCTCGTGTCCACGTTCGCGGACCTTGCGGGCAACCTCGACGATCCCTGGATCAACCAGCAGAATGCCCTCGTGGCCTCCTTGGCCCGGGCCGCTGCCGGCGAGGTGCAGGAGGTGCCTGCGCTGCGGCCGGGGCGCTTCCCGAGCGTGGACGAGCGGGATCCCGCCGACGAACTGCTGCTGCTCGACGCCGACGCCGACCAGCAGTACGTGATCGACGCCGTGCGGGCAGGGGACTCGCTGCTGGTCAGCAGCCCGCCGGGCACCGGCCAGGCCCAGACCGCCATCAGCACCATCGGCGCGCTGGTGGACGAAGGCAAAACGGTCCTTGTGGTGGGGGACCGGCGTGCCAGCCTCAACGAAGTCGCCGCGAAGTTCGAAGGCCTGGGCCTGGAGTCCGTTCTGTTCCAGCTCTCGGGCAGCGCAACACCGCAGCAGCTCAAGGGGCAGCTGGTCCGGGCCATCATGCGGAACGAGAAGTCAGCCGAGCCGCACCTGGGCAACCTGCACAGGACCCTCACGGAGCACCGCCACGCCCTGATGGACCACGTGGCGTCGCTGCACAACGTCCGTGAACGGTGGGGCTGCTCGCCCTACCAAGCGATGCAGTCCCTCGCTGAGCTGACCTCAATCCAGCCCGCCCCGGCCACTACCGTGCGCCTGAAGCGCAGCGTGCTGGACAGCATCCGGGACCGCGAGGAACTCGCCGGCAGGCTGAAGCGGGCTGCGGAACTCGGCAGCTTCAGCAAGTCCTCGACGTCGAGCCCGTGGCACGGCGCCCGTCTCGTGACGCGCAAGGAGACCGAAGAAGCCCAGGACCTGGCGCGCGCGGTGGAGAAAAAGCTGCCTGTGCTGCACGGCCGCATGAAGGAAGTGGCGGACCACGCCGAGATCCGGCTTGGCACGAACTTCGCCGAGTGGGGCGCCCAGCTCAGGTTGCTCGTGGCCGTCCGCGAAAGCCTGGACAAGTTCACCCCGGACATCTTCGACCGGCCTGTCCATGACCTCATCTCCGCCACCGCCTCCTCGGCCTGGCGCCGGGAACGCGGCATTGACATGCCCTCCATGCAGCGGTCGCGCCTGCGGCGGGTGGCCAAGGAGTACGTCCGCCCGGGCGTGCACATCTCCGACCTTCACAGCTCGCTGGTGCTGGTCCAGGAGCAGCGCGCGCTGTGGTCCGACTACGCCACGACGCAACGGCATCCGGCGGTGCCCTCGGGCCTTGCCGAGCTCAGCATCATGTACCGCGGCCTCACCCGGGAACTGAAGCTGCTCGGGGACGCGCTGCGGCACACGGCGGCCGGCGGGGCGCTCGAAAAAACCGCCTATCCGGAACTGATGGAGCGGCTCGAGCGGCTCGTGGCCGACTCCCAGACCCTCAAGACACTGCCGGAGCGCACACTCCTCATCGAGAACATGCGCGAGCACGGACTCGGCGAGCTGCTCGCCGACCTGTCCGAACGGGAGGTTCCGGCCGAATCCGTCGCCGCGGAGCTCGACCTTGCCTGGTGGCAGTCAGCGCTCGAAGCAATGATCAGCGGCGACGACTACCTCGCGATGTCCGACGGCGAAGCCCTGCGCCAGCTCGAAGCCGAGTACCGGCTCGCCGACAACGCACACATCGCCAGCGGCGCCGGACGCCTGCGGTGGCAGCTGGCCGAGCGCTGGCGTGCGGGGATCGCGGAGAACCCGCGCCAGGCGGACCTTCTCCGGAGCCTCCTCAAGGACGGGCGGGTCACCCTTGCGGCGCTGACAGCCCAGGCTCCCGCGCTGGTTCCCATGCTGGTGCCGGTCTGGTCGGTCAGCCCCTACCTCATGACCGGGCTCCTCCCGGCCGAGCAGAAGTTCGACGCTGTGGTGATCCTGGACGCCGAGGCGACCTCGCTCCAGGCTGTCCTGCCTGCCGTGGCCCGCGCCAAACAGGTTGTCGCCTTCGGTGACGACAAGATCGCCAGCCCCCGCACGTTCACGGTGGCGGTGGAGCGGCTCGCCGCCGGTGAACCGACGCACCAGAGTGTGGAGAGTGCCTTCAGCGCCCTGTCAGAGGTCCTTCCGACGTGGCGGCTGCACTCCGTCTACCGCGCGGTGGACGAAGACCTGGTGCTGCAGCTGAGCAAGGGCTTTTACGACGGCGGTCTCCGCCGCCTGCCCGAAGGCCAGTCCGCCACGGGCCTGGACCGGGCCCTGCTGGTTGAGTACCTGCCGGACGGCACCGGGCTGCCCAGCGCCGACCACGAGGGCGTGGAGTCAGTCGTGGCCGAGGTCAACCGCGTCGTGGAATTGGTGTTCGAGCACGCCCGCCTCCGCCCGCGCACATCCCTGGCCGTCGTCACTGCCAGCCTGCGGCATGCCGCGAGGATCGGCGAGGCAATCCGCCTGCAGCTTCCCAACTATCCGGGGCTCTCCGGATTCTTCACGGCCGGCGAGGAATCGTTCCGCGTGGTGGATCTGGAACGGGCCCAGGGGCTGGTGCGGGACCACGTCATTTTCTCTCCCGGTTACGGCCGGACGCCCCATGGACGGGCCCTGCACAACTTTGGTCCGCTCTCCGCCGAGGGAGGCCGCGCCAAGTTTGCCCTGGCCATGACCCGTGCCCGGCAGTCCCTGCACGTTCTGACCTGCTTCAAGCCGGAGGACCTCGACAGGAACCGGCTGGCCCATGGCGCCGTTGACCTTTACGAGCTGCTGGACCGCGAGATCTCGGGCAACACGGACCTCGGAACGCCGGCTTCCAGGGCAGCGGCAAGTGAGCAGGCGCTGGGTGCGGATCCGCTCGTGGCTGACCTGGGAGACCGGCTCAGGGCACGCGGTGCACGGGTCTGGCACCAGTACGACGGCGTCATCGACGTCGTGGCCGCGGCCGATCCGTTGAGCACGATGGGCCAGGACGAAGCCGAGATTCCGCGGCCCGTGGCCATTGAGTCCGACGGTACCGAGCAGTACCGCCAGATGACCGTCCGCGAACGCAGCAGGCTCCGCCCGCAGCTTCTGGAACGTCTCGGCTGGCGCTACATGCCGCTGTGGACGATTGAGGTGTTCACGGATCCTTCGGCCTGCGCCGACCGGATTGGCGGCTACCTCGGACTCGAGAAGCCGGTCCGCCCCGTCCGGGCTGTGACCTCACCGGGCTTCTTCGACGAGGATGTCACGGGTCTGGACGACGATCCCTACGGGCCAGCTCCTGAGGAGGACGGCCAGTTCGACGACGGCCTGTTCGAAGACCGCAGCGTTGAGGATGGCCGGGACCAGGATGGGGACCAGGACGAGGACGGCGAGGGCCGGGACGCAGACGGCGAGGACCGGGACGCAGTCGGCGAAGACGATTACGACGCCGGCCTGCCGGACAGGAAGGAAAACGCGCAGTGAGCTCGGATGCAGCAGACCATGACGCCAGCACAGGCGGCGGCCCGGCTCGCGGAAAAAGCACTCCACCAGCCAAGACCCCAGCTCCGGTGACGCCGGCCGGTGCAGTGCCCAACAAGGCCTCCGAGGACGATCCCCGGGCCTGGGGTGACCCGGAGTCCGACAATGACCACGATGCATGGCTCAAGGAGCAGAAGCCCCCGCACTGGGGCTAGCCTCCCATGGCGGCAGCGTCACCGGCTCCCAGAGTCATCGGCCCTTGGAGCCCACGAGAACGAAGAAGAGTTTTCCCTGGGTTGAAGCTCCCGCCAGAGCGCTTGCCTGCGCCGGTGTCGCAGCAACCACTACGAGGCCGTCGGAGTCCCCGGCGGCAAGCCATTGGCCGCCCTGCCCCTCCCGCGCCGAGGTCCAGAGCACCGGAACCGCCTTGGCCAGGACCTTGGACGGGGACTGCTGGTCGAAGCCCGGCCCGCTGGTCAGGACGACGTCGATGAGCATGCCGGGGGAGACGAGCTGGATGGATGAGGGGTCCGCCATGCGCAGCGGGACGGCGGCTGATCCCGGCGGCGACCCAGTCAGCAGGCCGGGCCCCACGAGCTGGGTCTCGGACAGCAGCTGTCCTTTCCGGAGCGGTGCGGCCAGCTGCTTTCCGCTGAGTTGTGCTGCGTCGGTGAGCGTGCCGGCGGAGAGCATGTGGGGCGGGACATCGACTGCTGCCACGTCGCTGCTCCCCAGAGTGGCTCCGGCCGGTAAGTCCCGTGCTGCGGCCAGGGCCGGGGATGTGTGCGCCGGGGCCGGGGTCAGCTGATGGACCGTGATACCGGCCGCCGCGCACAGCAGCAGCGCTACGGCAAGGCGACGGTTGCGGTTCAGCCAGCCCCGCAGACGGCCTGGCCTGCGGCGTTCGGGAGGTCCGGACGCCGAAGTGCCTCTGCGGGGGCGGGCAGCAGGGCGGGAGGTTCTGACGGGAGGCAGTCCGAGAGCTGGCATGCTGCCACGCTATGGAACCCCGGCCCCCGGGCGGCAGTGTATGCCGGCCGTATGTGGAAAGCAGCCCGGCAAAACGCCAGTATGTGGATAACCGCGACGTGGCGGTCAGCCGTGGGAAGGGACGGGAGCGTCTAGCTGGCGGCAGCGGCCGGTGCGGCTGCAGGGGCGGCCGGGGCCGGTGAGGAGGCAGGGGACGGTGACACCGTGCTGCCCTTCGTGTCCCGGGAGTCCGTCCGGTAAAAGCCAGAGCCCTTGAAGACCACGCCTACGCTGTTGAACTTCTTGCGCAGGGTTCCCTCGCATTCGGGGCAGGCTGTCAGAGTGCTGTCAGTGAATGACTGCACGATGTCAAAGGCATGGCTGCAATCCTTGCAGGCATAGGCATACGTGGGCACTGAAGATCCTCCTCTTGGACAAACGACAGGTCCCGTGCTGCGGGGGTGCCACTGCGCGGAATTCCTTGCGGGATCTCCGTGCAGAAACAGCTCCATTAGCAGTCGCAGGGCCTGAGTGCCAATTCTAGCATCTTCCCGCAGATTGCATCAGGAAAGCCGGACCAGGCCGGAGGGCGTCAGTACCGCGTCGACGGGACGGTCGAACCCCTCAGCGGGAATGCTCGACGCGGGCAGGAGTTCGGAGTCGTAAATGACCGCAGCCCTGGGCGCCTGCAGACCCGCGGCCTCGGCGTCCGCCAGGAACTTGTCGTAATACCCGCCGCCCTGTCCGATCCTGTTTCCGCTCATGTCCACGGCCGTCGCCGGCAGGAAGAGCCCTGCCACGTCCCGGATGGTCTCCAAGCCATGGCGTTCTCCGGCCGGTTCCTTGATGGGCGCGTACCGGCTGCGGACAAACTCGCTGTCCGGATTCCACAACACCCAGCTGAGCCCGCGGTCCGGCTCGCATACCGGCAGCAGGACTTTGTGGCCCGCTTCGTGAAGTGCCGTTATCAGCGCGAGGGTGGGCGGCTCGTGGGCCACGCCCAGATAGGCGGTAAACGTCCCCGGCCTGCCGTCCGCGATGGTGGCGGCCCAGGACAGGCCGTGGCGGGCTATCCCTGAGGCGGCTGCCGACAAGGCCTCAGGCTGCAGGCCCAGACGGATTTTCCGGTGCCGGGAACGGATCTCATCCTTTGATTGCCGGGTCGTTTGCGACATGGTGTGCCATCCTTTGTTGCACGGAATCCCGGCCAAGCGACTGCCGGAAGCATTTACTGTATGAATGTTCCCTCCGTTACATTAGTCGAGTGACTTCCACTAATCCTTCAGTCCGCAAGGCCGTCATCCCCGCAGCGGGACTCGGCACCAGGTTCCTGCCTGCCACCAAGGCCATGCCCAAGGAAATGCTCCCGGTGGTGGACAAGCCGGCCATCCAGTACGTAGTCGAAGAAGCTGTACAGGTGGGCCTGAGCGATGTCCTGATGATCACCGGGCGGAACAAGCGTGCCCTCGAGGACCATTTCGACCGGGTTCCTGCGCTGGAAGCAACGCTGGAAGCCAAGGGCGACACCGCCAAGCTCGAGTCAATCCAGGCCGCCAGCAATCTGGGCGACATCCATTACGTCCGCCAGGGCGACCCCAAGGGCCTGGGCCACGCAGTGCTGCGCGCCCGCCAGCACGTCGGCCACGAGCCTTTCGCCGTGCTGCTTGGCGACGACCTGATCGACGCCCGCGACGAACTCCTGAGCATCATGATCGAGGTACAGGCTAAGACCGGCGGCTCCGTTGTGGCCCTCATCGAGGTGGAACCCTCCCAGATCAGCGCCTATGGCTGCGCCGACATCTCGGAGATCGAGGGCGAAGGCTTCGTCCGGATCAACAAGCTCGTGGAAAAGCCGGATGTCGCCGATGCCCCCTCCAACCTGGCCGTCATCGGGCGCTACGTCCTCCACCCCGCCGTCTTCGATGTGCTGGAACGGACGGAACCGGGCCGCGGCGGCGAAATCCAGCTGACGGATGCCCTGCAGGAACTCGCCAGCAGGGACGGTGAAGGCGGCGGTGTGTTCGGCGTCGTCTTCCGCGGCCGGCGCTACGACACGGGGGACAAGCTCAGCTACCTCAAGGCGTGCGTCCAGCTGGCCGTTGACAGCGATGACCTGGGACCCGGCCTTCGCGAGTGGCTGCCGAAGTTCGCTGCCGGCCTGACCCACTAATTCCCCATGAGGGTCAGCCACATCTGGCCGGTGACACTGGAGTGTGGTGACATCGTCCTGCGTCCCATCAGGTACCGGGACCGCAAGGAATGGACTGCGCTCCGTTCGCGCAACAGCGACTGGCTGGCCCCGTGGGAGGCTTCCAACCCGGCCCCGGGCGGAGCCCTTCCCGACTATCGGCAAATGGTGCGGTCGCTGAACACCCAGGCAGCCCAGGGCACAGCCCTCCCTTTCCTCATTACCGCATGGACACCGGGGTTCCGGGATCCTGTCATCGTGGGCCAGTTAACGGTGTCCTCCATTATCTGGGGCTCTGCCATGATGGCCACTCTGGGCTACTGGGTGGATGAGGCGCGGGCAGGCCAGGGCATCGCGCCGACGGCCGTCGCCATGGCCACCGACCATTGCTTCCGGACCTTGGGGCTGCACCGGATGGAAATCAACATCCGCCCGGAAAACCGACCCAGCCTGCGGGTCGTGGAAAAGCTCGGATTCCGTGACGAGGGCTACCGGCCACGGTTCCTGCACATCAACGGGGAGTGGGCGGACCATCGGACTTTTGCCCTGACGTCTGAGGAAGTTCCGGAAGGACTTCTCAACAGGTGGCTGCGTTCGAGGCCAGCCTGAGCGGGGCCCGGCGGGGACTTATCGGCCTTAAGTCCAATGATTTGAGAGGCGCGGAGCGACACACCGAGACGAATGCCACAACAGGTCGCCGATTGCTCATACGGTTTTGTGTGTGGACTTCCCTCTCAGCAGCTCAGTCATCCTTGTGGTCGCTGTCGCGCTCTGGATTGTTTGGGTTGCGCCGTACCTGCTCCGAAGCGGCAGCCACCAATTTCAGGCGGCCGGTGATCTGATGATGGAGAGCGTTGACCACGAATCTGCAAACCCGCAAGCCGGAACGGTCCTTCACATGACCGTCCAGCAGGAGAATCCCATGGACACCAGGAAGAGCAGCGCATCCGGAGCACGCTCCACGCCCGCCGGCAACTCCGCCAAGGGCGGAGGCGCCTTCCGCATCCGCTATGGGCGTGTTGCCATCGCACTGGCAGGACTCCTGTCCTTCGCCACTGCCCTGATATCCGGAGTGCTGGCGGTCTTTGGGCTGGGAACCGGCTGGCTTCCGTCCCTGTCATTTCTGGCGGGTGCCGCCGCCGTCGTGCTTCTCCGCAGGCTCGCCGTGCGTGACCGCCGCAGGAAGGTAAACGCTGCCTTCTCAGCGGCCATGGGTGCGCCTGCGAATCGTCCGCGCCCCGCCGCCCATCCTGCCGTTCCACAGGCCGCTGACGAAACGGCCACACTTCGGGAAAGCACCCTTTTCGACGCCGAAGCCGCAGCCCCCCAGCCCAAGCCGCTGACCGCCGTCGAACTGCGTGAGGCCGCCCTGGCGGTGGCTCTCGCGGCGGGTGACAGGAGCGGCCTGGCCTCGACGACGCCGGATGCTGCCGCCCCGGCAAAAGACGAGTCCGCCAGCTGGGAGCCCGTCCAGGTCCCCAAGCCCACCTATGTCGAGGCCGCCAAGGCGGAACGCCCTGCCCCCGAACCGCTGGACCTTCCGGAGGCCCCCAAAGCCGCCGGCAAGCCGTCGCTCAAACAGGGCACTGCCGCCGCGCCAGCTGTCGCTTCGCCGAACGCCGGGCGCCCGCAGGGCAAGGCGCAAAGCGCCCTTAGCAACCTCGACGACGTCCTGCAGCGCCGCCGCGCATAGCCTCTTTTGACGGCCGAGGGTAGCTGCGAAGCGTGAGCCGCATCTGCGTTGCCGGAGGTACGGGCCAGATTGGCCGGGAAGTTGTGCGCCAGGCGCTGAGCCAAGGGCACGCAGTCGCGGTTCTCAGCCGGAACCCGCCGAGGGAGGGTGCTCACGGGCAGCACGACGGCGCCACCTACTTCCGGGGGGACGCCACCACCGGCGAAGGCCTGCCGGAAGCGCTGGCGGGGGCCGACGTCGTCATTGACTGCCTGGAGGGGCAAACCGGCAAGGCGCTCAGGCAGTTTGCCGCCGGCGGCGCGATTCTGCTCGGTGCAGCCCTGGAGGCCGGAGTGCCGAAGGCGGTCCTGCTGTCCATCGTGAACTGCGATCTGAGCACCTATGGCTACTATCGGTCGAAAGCGGACAAGGAACGGGTATACGCACGCTCGGAGCTGGAGACAGTGGCAGTGCGTGCCACACAGTTCCACAGCCTCCTGGCCCGGATCTTCGCCGCGGGGTCCCGCGTAGGGCTGCTTCCGGCGATCCGCGGGGCACGGTTCCAAACGATCGCACCTGACGAGGTTGCTGCCGCTTTGCTTGAAGCGGCATTGGCGGCGCCGTCAGGGCAGAGCCACCGGCTCTGGACAATCGGGGGCCCCGACGTCACGGATATGGCGGCCATGGCGCGCATGTGGAAGCAGGCGACAGGTTCAAAGGGACTGATAGTCACGTTGCCGCTGCCTGGCCCGATGGGAAAGTTCCTGTGCGCGGGCAGCAACCTGGCCCCCGGAGAGCCCTACGGCACGGTGACATTCGGGGCCTGGTTGGCAAACCGGCCGGAAAATTTGTAGCCTAGGGAAACCGGCGTTGCGGTTCCTCCCAGAGGGCAGCGTCCCCGGGGTTATAGCTCAGTTGGTAGAGCGCTTCGTTCGCATCGAAGAGGTCAGGGGTTCGAATCCCCTTAGCTCCACAGAATTGCAGGGGACCTGCATCTTCGGGTCCCCGCATAAACACGTTGGTAACACTTTGGCCCAGAAATTGCCGCTGGGGGAGCCGTGGCTGCGATAGTCATGGGCTCATTGTAGTGAGACTTGATACTGGGGAATCGATAGCGTTGAGGCCATCTGGGGCTGGAATCCAACGACTAAGAGACGAAGGTCGATGTGCTTCTCGTCTCCATGCGCGCTGTCCGGTAGCCATACGATGGACCCGTGAAAACCAACACGATCAGCCGGCGGCAGGACGGCGTCGACTACACGTACGAGTCGATGATCCCCGCGTTCGGCGACAGGCTGGTGCACCGCTTCACGTACGGCCAGGAGCCCAAGGTGATCGCCGTGCTCCAGCTGCCTGACGGCGGGACGGTGGAGGTGCACGGCTACGCTGGCCACTGGTCTTCTGAGGAAGTTTCCGTCACCTAGTCGGACGACAACATCAATTACCTCAACTGCTGGGTGCCCGCCGATAAGGTGAGGCGCCCAGCAGAGGGCGAATGGCAGGGCAACTACGAGTCGCACTGATTCGGCTAAGAGCAGTCGACGCCTTGGGGCGCGGGCCTGTTGGTCAGGTTGGTGTAATGCGTAAACAGGGACGTGTTCAGCCAGTGTTCTTTCTTAGCGCACAGTTCTCGGCCGTTGACTTCGTCGGACTTAATCCAAAGGGGCTGGCGGCGGAGGTCGTCAATAATCAGCGTCTTGCCAGCCTCCTCCCCAATCACGTAACCCACCACGGGCTTGTCCACTGACTGGAGGGTGAGCTTCTCCAGGGGCTGCCACGGAAGGATGAGCATCACGATCGCCGCTGCCATAGACATTAGGGTCAGGGTGGTCGCTAGCGTCTCCTTATCAAGGACGGCAAAATGTTTCATGGCAGCAGTGTCCGAGGAATGCGATTTTCTGCCATAACCGCGCTCAGCAAGCCGGACAAAGAGCCCACAAAAGGCAATCGTACCCAGCATGCCAGCCGACAGGGACGAAGCGAAAAGCGGCACGAGAGGAATGAACGCTAGTCCCACGTTTATCCTCGTTGAGAGAGAAGCGCCAGTCTTGCGCCCGGTAAACAACCAGTGGCGAAAAGGCGGCATGAAGATCAGGAATGGGGTAAAACGCCAGGACGTTCAGGAGGTAGATAGCAGGACCTGCGTTCGGTTAACTACGGAGAGCACAGTGAGCCGCCACGTCAGGGCTGAACCCCGCAAAGTAATAGACGCGGATAACGGACAGCAGTACTAGCGCGGCAGACGCAGCAAGGGCTAAATGCTCAACGAATAGCTTGGAGATGCCTGCTCGCTCTGTTCGATCACCTGGTGGCTCGCTCATTCGATGATCCTTACACAACTGCCGGGGACGCGCCTGCGGCGCCTCGCCGATACCGCTGCGCCCCTAGACCATCAAGCTCTGGCAAGGTGGTCCAGCGACGACAACGTCTATTTCAGGAGATGGATGATGCTCGCTGCGATATACAGGAACGGCCCCAGAAATGGCAGGATGGACCGGTGATGATGATGCCGGCAACCACGCTTCTTCTTCTTAATCATGCTCTGACTTTCCGGTGCACCCATCACCCACAGCTTGCGGTCGCCCAAGGCGCCCGCCTACAGTGTGTGTAGACACACCTAGATATTCGTGTCCATTGGCAGGTGCCCTCCGCGACCAAACTCGGGGCACCTGCCGCTTACGTTAACGAGCGTAGCTGGAACACTGCTGATTTCCCCATCCCCGGCAGGCCCGCCCTGTGGATACGCTGTGCATAAACCTCCAAAACCTGTGGATAGCCTGTGGGCGACAGCCCTTTTAATCCACAGATTCGCCTCGTGTTAAACAAAAAAGCCCCACTGCAGGAACCCGGATAAACGGGACCGCGGTGGGGCTTTTTTTCGTAGGGTCTAGCGTCCGCCGAGGAGTCCGCCGACCAGGGCGAGCAGCAAAACCCCCGCCAATCCCTGCCAAACAGTGAGAGCGACCGCTCCCGTGGTGGCGACGAACAGTAGCCACCCGCCGACGCGGACAGCAGCATCAGGACGCCGAATACGATGGCGACCGTGACGATCAGTACTTTGCGGGTGACTTGGATCGAAGTTCTACGCCTTCGGCGCGCAGCTGCCGGGCTTCGAACACTGCTGCCCGGATGAGAGGTACGAAGATCGCGGTCATGACTGCGGCGACCAGAAGTGAACGCCACGGTTCAGCAACTCCCAGCCCCTTCAGTCCGTACCCACCCCACGACAGAGCCCAGCAGTATGAACCAGAACTACGCCCAGACAGCGAGCCGCCTTCGTTTCGGCGGCATGCCCTCGAGCGAATCCTGCGGCCAGGACTGCCACTCGTACTTGTTGGCGTCTTTGCCTGCCCCGCGGCCATAGCCATAGAGTAACCCGTGTTCCGACTGCTACAGTCTGGCCATGATCAGGTGGCTCAAACGCAAGACCCGCAGCCAGGATGACCTCCGCGCCACCCGCACCGTGCTGATCGCCAGCGCCATCTTCTGGCTGGGGTGGACGGCCCCGCACACCTCTGGATCGTCAGACCTTGGCATGAGGATGGGTGATTGGGTGGCCGCGTCTTGGTCGGCTGCGTGCGCGGTTGGAGCCGCTTACTACCAGGATCGCCTGGACCGGGCCCGAGCCGTTGAACCTTAGCCGTTGGCGGCTCGGTCTGCAGCCGGGCCAACAAAGGGGCCGATGAATACAGCTACGCTTCTCCTCATGATCCCGAATCATCAGCAGCTGATCGGACTCCTGGCCCATGCCGATCCAGGGTTTCTCGCCGGGGACTTTGCGTGTGAAGGGTTACGGGACGACCTTGTACCAGGACCCCTCAGAGTTGGCGAACAGACTACTTCCCACGACATCGATGGTCCCGCGAACGATGAAGAGCCCTTTCAGCTTCTCCCCGCCGAGGATCTGACTCACCGCGTCCGCGTATTGCCCCCATGATACCCACACAGCGAAGTCCGTCCATTGGAAGCGGATGCCGTTCCAGTGGTGATCCCGGGTTGCCATGTCCAACACAGAGTTGCCCGTGTATGTAAACCAGCTTCCCCTGTAGGGGTCCTGCCTCGGGTTTACCATCTGAAAAACTGCATCATACGAGAGCCCCGCCTGCGCTAGGTCACTCGACACCTGGACCTGTATGACTATGGCGAAGGGATCCGTTGAGACAAAGGACGCCTTGGGGGTCCATACGTCCGCCGGGTCTGCCGCGTAGACGGCGGGTATTTGGACGAAAGGCATCTAACTGCCCTCCTCACCTTGGACACGGGGAGCAAGTGCGCCAGCCTTCTCCTCGGATTGCGTATCCGGCTCAACTTCTTTGAGCTCTTCAAAGAGCCCGCCTTCGCGAATTCGCTTAGTGGCCTCGGCAAGGGTTTGCGGTTCGGTTTTAGGGTCTGGTTGGTTTTCAGAGGAGTCCGTCATTGGATTCGTCTCCTATTCTTAGCTCGCTACAGCTGGTGGAGACTAATGCTGGACCTGCTAGGAAG
This sequence comes from Arthrobacter sp. GQ119, assembly GCF_059759125.1. NCBI lineage: Bacteria > Bacillati > Actinomycetota > Actinomycetes > Micrococcales > Micrococcaceae > Arthrobacter > Arthrobacter sp. GQ119. The sequence goes on from NZ_JCAXEA010000025.1 coordinate 67,910, forward strand.
TTTTGTCCATGGTCCGCGAATTCCATTCAAGGAGACCGCCCTCTATGTGGTTGCACTACTCAACGGTGCTGAGCTTCCGGCGTTGAGAAAAGGGGTACTCACGGCCGTAAGCGCTGTGCTGTACGAGCGTTTTCTCGAGGCTAGAGGAAATGGTAGCAGCAAGGACGTCGCCGAAATCGGGGAGGCCACAGTGCCCGGCGGGCGTTGGCCCTGGACCACCCGGTTATGGCTACAAGCTCGTCCAGAATCAATCCCTTGGCATTCTTCGACGACTTCGCATAATCGGCTGCGTACTTCTTGGTGATTTCCCTACGCGTTGCCATGGACAGGTCCATCCCTCATCGTCACCGCCGTGCCCGTAGTGGCCCATGATTTCGCGAGCGTTTCTCAAATGAGGCATGCACCCCGTTTCGCGAGCACTATAGGTGAGCCTTGTCGGCCTATTGCCTGAGGTTGCGCCGACTCCTACCATTGGGCCCTCAGCGATGTCTTCAGGAGTGGCATTATGGCGGTTCGACGAGTGCGCGGTGTCAGCAAGGTCGGTGACAATTTCATCAGCGGGCTATGTAATCCCGGGGAGGACTGGCAGTACCGCCGGCTGGAGGATGTTGTGGCCGACATCGAAGCCGGAACACACATCTACATGACAGCAGATGGCGCGGTTGCACCGGCACGGGTTCACGTCGTGCACGGCCAGCTCGGACCCTACCTCAGAACAGACCCGGACAAGAGCCGTAAAAATAATCTGGAAGACCTTCCGGTCTGCGCGGCGCTCCAGGGGCCCGAACGGCGCATAATGCCCACGGTGGTCCGCAGAAACATTGCGACAGTCACCCGGGCCGAGCGTTTCAGGCTCCGCGACGCCATTCTGGAGCTGAACACTCGCTTCTATCCTGTCGGAAACGATCCGGTCTCGATCTGGTTCAAGCAGGACCAAATTCATGAGAATTCCCATGTGCATGAACAGGCCAGCTTCCTGGCCTTTCACCGGCTTTTGGTCAACGAGTTTGAGGCCCAGCTTCAAGAGATTGATCCAGGCCTGGCGTTGCACTATTGGGACTGGACCACGGACCCGCGCCGCGCGCCTGACGGTCGGGGCGGTGCGGTAAATCTCATGACCTCCGACTTCATGGGTGCCAGCAACGGCGCGCTGGGCACTCCCTTCTTTGAATCCGGGTTCTACAAGCCCGCTCCGCCGAACCGCGGCTTCGACGAGATGGGAAATTGGAGGCCAAAACGGCCCGAATTGCCTCCCGGGGAGGTTGCCAGGGCCGTCCTGTCCACAGGTCGTGCGCCCGTCGCAACGACCTACGATGACGTCCCCGAACTCTGGGATGATGTCCCCAGAGGAGACCGTCCCCCGGAGAATCAGCCGTGGCAGTACCGGATAAGCACGGATGCCGACATAGTGGGTGTCAGCGGAAGGCGAGCGGTTGAATTCGAGCGGTTCTGGCGCGCTCTGTACTTCTCCCATGGCGTAGCCCACCGCTACTTGGGCAAAGGCCTCCGTCCCTCCGCATCATCCTTTGAAGATCCTTTCGTGTACTTGCTGCATTCAAACGTTGACAGGCTCTGGGCGACCTGGCAGCTCCGAACGGATCATGTCGACCACCGTCGAGAGACGTCGTTTCGGCTCGACCCGGACTACGTGTACGGTCAGCTCATCGACGGCCGAGTCGAACGGCCGGACTTTTCTGGTCGGGAACGAAACCCGGCCACTGAGACCGAAGCAGAATACAACGAACGCCGGCGAGCGGTAGGGGCCGATGCGCGGCTCGAGCTGACAATGGACATGCCGCCTTTCAGTGGTGTGACGTCATTTCCCTCGTTCCAGGCAACAATCCTTCCGTGGAAAGTTAAACCGCATAAGGTTACTCCACAGAGTCCGGAGGTCCTGAGGCCTCCTCTTTACGACACCTACGTCGGTGACGGTCCGCTCTGCATGGCCTGGCCCACCCTGCGGCTGGGCCGACAACTTCCCCGGGGCGACATCATTCACCTTGCAGTCGACAAGGGGGCCGTAGCAGAAAGCGACGTGGAGTTCGTCCTGGAAGCCGGTCCGGGCGTGTTCTGGTGGAAGGGCCTCCGCCTACCCGACGGCACCTTGCTTGAGGTTGAGGACAATATGATGCGTAGCTCCGCCGTCCTCACGCTGGGGCAGGTTCACGCCGGCACCGAATTGGTCTTTCATAAGCTCATTACGCTGTTCGTTTTCGCGACAGGACGACGTATCGTCTACCGGCTGGGGGATCTCAGTTGGATTCCCGGTGGCAGCCGGCTTACCTTCTATTGGGACGACGACAGCGATGATTTACTGTAGGGCTGGAGGCCGGCGAATTTGTTTCTGGCACTATTACCGCAAAGGATCCAAAGCCAACTTCAGAGCGCATCCAGCAGCTGGCTGTAAGAGTGCTCATGGGAGGCGCTTGGCCGGTCCTCGGTGTTCAATCTTGGGGCCACACAAACTTCGTTTCTCCGGTTTCGGGCCGCAGGATGAGTCTGGAGTTTCGGGTGCATTTGGTGAATCTGGGATGGGACTATTATTTGACAATCGATCGATGAAGGCTTGTTCAGCACGGCTAACGGGGCGGCGCGCCGCCCCGTAGGTTGTCAGCGGCACCAGCTAGGTTTCGTCTGTGGTGAAGATCGACGTAGGCGCCGTGACAAGCTGTTGACAGGCATGGGTAGGTCGCGCGGATATATTAGCCCCATGCCACTTTCACCCTGGCCGGAGTCGAGTACGACGATCTAACTCCGAAGATTGAGGGCGACCCGGAAGAAGTGCATTCCTGGGATTACGGGAGGTGGCCACGTGTTGAGGCTGCGGCTCCGCTCAAGACCGGTGGGAGCGTCAACGTCTACGGGCTATGCGCTGGGGTCACGACCACATCATTACCCGCTGGCTAGA
>NZ_JCAXEA010000026.1:0-68163 GCF_059759125.1 Arthrobacter sp. GQ119
CGTAGGCAGCGTTGAGAACAAGACCCTCACCCTGGCCAACGGACGCGTCTCCGCGGCCAAAACGTTCATCTGCACCGAAGGGTATTCCGGGGAGCTGCTGGGCAGCAGGACCCTGATCCCGATCAATTCCTCGATGATCGTAACCAAGCCACTCTCGGAGGAGGCATGGCAGCAGATCGGCTGGAACGGGCCGCAGTGCCTCAGCGACTCCGCACACACCTTCATCTACGCCCAGCGGACAGCGGACGGCCGCATCGCCATCGGCGGCCGGGGCATGCCCTACCGCTACGGCTCCGGCACAGGAGGCGATGGTTCAACACCACGGTCCACCATTGACCTGATCTCCACCAAGCTCCGCTCCTTCTTCCCCGGTATCCCCTTCGAAGTGGACCACGCCTGGTCCGGAGTCCTGGGCGTTACCCGTGACTGGAACGGCGGCGTGCACTGGGACCAGGCATCCGGAATCGGATCTTCCACCGGCTACGCCGGACACGGCGTCACGGCAGCCTACGTCGGCGGCCGAACCCTCGTGGAACTCGCCTTCGAACAAAAAACAGAACGCACGGCACTTCCCTGGGTTGGCTACCGCGCACGGAAGTGGGAACCCGAACCCCTCCGCTGGCTCGGTGTCCACGGCATGTACCGGCTCTTCGGCATCGCCGACCAATGGGAAGAACGCAGGGACTCCACCAAAACCTCACTCCTGGCCAAATTCGGCAGCAGACTCGCCGGACTACACGAATAGTCCTCACCCAAAACCTGCACCTGAACCCCCTTGAAGGGAAGCACCATGAAGACCATCAACAAAGTCCAGACCGCGGCTGCCGGGCTTGCTGTCCTGCTGGCCCTGAGTGCCTGTGGCGGCGCTGCCACCGGCACCCAGGGAGCGGACATTCCCAAGACGCAGAACACCCGTGACGTCTCCGAGGGTGTCCAGCCGGATGCGGCCGCGGTGGCGCTGCTGCCGGAGCCCTACAAGACCAAGGGAGAAATCACGGTGGCGATGGATCTGAGCTCCCCGCCGATGACGTTCCTCGCCGAGGACAACACCACCCCGATTGGCGTGAACCCGGACCTCGCCCGCCTGGTGGCGAAAAAGCTGGGCCTGAAGCTGAAGTTCGAAAACACGGCGTTCGACACGATCATTCCCGGCATCGACCGCGGCCGCTACGACTTCACCGCCACCACCATGTCCGCCACCGAAGAGCGGCTGAAGGTCCTGGACATGATCAACTACATTAAGGGCGGCTCGGCCATTGCGGTGCCCCACGGCAACCCGAACAATCTGGCCAACGACGCGCTCTGTGGCAAGAACATCGGCGTGACCAAGGGCTCCACCCAGCAGCTCAAGCACCTGCCGAACGTCTCGAAGTGGACCTGCGAGGAAAAGGGCAAGCCGGCCATCAACGGCGTGACACTGCCCAACGTCCAGGAAGCCCTAACGCAGCTGGACTCCAAGCGGATCGACGGCGTCTTCTACGACGCCAGTGGCCTCGCCTGGGCCGACGAGCAGCAGCCCAACCACTTCACCACCCTGGAGCCGAGGATGGATACCCGCACGAACACCAACGTCGCCATGGGGGTCAAGAAGGGCTCACCATTGACACCGGCCCTGCAGAAGGCCATCCAGTCCGTCCTGGAAACCCCGGAATACAAGGAATCCCTGGAGTACTGGGGCCTGGGCGAATCAGCCATCACCGAAGCCACAATCCGCTAAGGGGCGTCCATGCAGCAAATAACATTCGGAAAAGTGGACAGGAAGAGGTGCTCTAACCATGGACGGAAAACTGGCTGTCATAGGCCTGGGCAGCATCGGAAGCATGGCGTTGTGGCAGGCATCGCGCCTGACTGACTCCGTCACGGGATTCGAGGCGCAGTCACCTGCTCACGGCAGAAGTGCCGTGGGAGGTGACACCAGGCTCTTTCGGATGATCTACAGCGGAGTACCTGACCTGTACCCCATTCTGGAACGCTCACGTGATCTCTGGGCTGAACTGGAAGCAGAAACAGGGCAGGACATTCTGACCCGCTGCGGCGGCCTGTCCATCGGCACCGCCGACGGCCCCTACATCCGCAGCCTCCTGGAAACTGCCCGAGCCAACGGGGCCGCCCACGAACGCCTCAGCCGCGAAGAGATGGCACAACGCTACCCGCAGCACAACCTCCGCCCAGATGACTGCGCCGTCTACGACCCGAACGCCGGGGTCCTGCGCACCGACCATGCCGTCACATTCGCCATTGCTGCGGCGGAGGCCAACGGCGCGACCGTCTACACCAACACCCCGATCGACAGCATCACCGAAACCGAAGACGGCGTCCTCATCACCTCAGGTGAGAAGTCCTGGACCTTCGAGAACGTCATCGTCGCCTCCGGCGGCTGGTCCCAAAAGCTGATGCCCGACTACCTCAAAGCCGCAACCCAGACAAAGCGCGTCTTCCTGACCTGGTTCGTCGCCAACGACGCAGCCCAGTTCACCCCGGAAACGTTCCCCACTTTCAACCGGATGTACGAGGACCGATCCATGTACGGTGCACCCGCCGTCGACGGGGTCACCGTCAAAGCCACCCTTGACGGCCGCGGCACGGTAACAACCGACCCCAACGGTTTCCCTAGGGAACTCTCAACAGCCGAAGTCACCGAGACCATCGAAGCGGTCTCAGAGTTCTTCCCCGGCCTCATCCCGACGATCGTCCGCTCCGACGCCTTCCCGGACCTCTACACCGATGACCGGAACCCGCTGCTGGGTTGGTTCGGCGAGACAAGCAAGATTTACGGCGCCACAGGCTTCTCCGGCGGAGGATTCAAAAACGCCACCGGCTACGGCCACATTGCCGCATACGAAGCCCTCGGCAAGGGGACTGTCGATGGTCTGGATTTCGTCAGGCCCGAACGCTTCAAGACGAGCTAGACCAACCTGTCAGCCAGAACTATGGGTATGAAGAAACGTGAGATGAGCGGGATGTCAAAGGTGGCACCAGAAGGACTTTTCGCACTGGAGGGAATACCCACAGCGCAGCGGATCGCTGATCATCTGCGCGAACAAATCGTCCAAGGATCCATCCGCCCAGGGCAACAGATCAACGAATACGTCTTGGCGAGCCAGCTCAACATGTCCAGAGGTCCTCTCAGGGAAGCACTACAACGCTTGTGTCAGGAAGGAATCCTCGTCTATCGGCGCAACCACGGATTGTTCGTTTCCCAAGTTGATGAGCATGACCGTAGAGAGATTAATGAGGTCCGTGAGTCCCTCGAATCCGCCGCGGCGGGCAGGCTATTGGATGGCAGCCCCAGGCAGATCAAAGAAACCTGTGAAGCGCTGAAGGAAATTGTGAATGAAATGGCCAAGCAAGTGTCCGCAGCCGACCAGCAGAGAGCTGCTGGCCTGGAGCTGCAGTTCCACTCAACCCTCGTTGCCGGCGCAGGCAATTCCCGCTTCAACCGTATCTACAAAACGCTTGCGGCTGAATCAAGAATGTGTAACCTCGACATGGAATTCTCCCGTGCACGGCTGGAGGCTCTGGTAGAGGAACATCAAAATATCCTGGCTCTCTTGGAGGCCGGCGACAGGGAAGCTCTCCTCAAGGCCATCAAGCGGCATATGCAAAAAGCCGTTGAGGACCTCACGGCAACTCACCAGGGTGCGACGCCCTGAATACTTAGGTACCGCCCCGAATAACAATCGACAAGAGAGGCCGGCACGATGGACCGCAAGCTCAAGTGGCAAGAACAGCGGACGACGACGCCGAACGGCGTGTACCGCGTGCTTCGAACAGCCATCCTGGACGGAACTGTGCCTCCAGGGGAACAGCTGCGCGAGACGCACATTGCTCCCGATCTCGGAATCAGTCGGTCCCCGCTGCGTGAGGCGCTGACCCGGCTTGAGGAGGAGGGCTGGTCGTGAAGATCCCCTTCCGGGGATCGTTTGTTGTGGAGGTGAGTGCCAGCGACGTCGCCGAGATCGCATCAATCCGTTTACTTGTCGAGCTTACGCTGCGGAGCTATCGGCCACGACGTTGCGCGGTCCTGAACGGCTTCGGTTAAAGCAAACCATCGGTTCCGCAATGCGCTCGGGGTCAACACTAACGAAGCGTAGTGCAGGCCCGACTTCAATCCACGCATGCTGCAGGCATTACTGACTGTATATAGCGGCAGGCTGAAGAAACAGGAGGCCTATGCCTTAGTCCGCTTCTCCAGAATCTCTCGGACGGCGTCTCGGTTTTCCTCTATGATCCCTGACAGGATTTCGCGGGCATGCGCCGGGTCCCTGAGCGTGAGGGCGTCGACGATGGTCCGATGCTCTTCTTCCAGGGCCGCAGTGTCCTCGTATTCCCGATGGTCGATTGAGAGCACCAGCAGGAAGTACCGGAGTTCATTCATGAGCTGGGCATAATAGCCGTTGAGCCTTTCACTGCCCATCAGCCCGACGATGGCTTGGTGGATGGCAAGGTCCGCCTCAACGATGGACCGCACATCATGAGTCTTGAGTGCCTCCAGAAATTGATCAAACGCCTCGTGAACGGATGAGAAGTCGGTGGCGTCGTCCACAGATGCGACTGCCGCCAGCTCAAGCTGCAACCGGGCCTTGTAGACATCGACCACGTCAGCATCGTCCGGGTTCCAGATCACCAGACCCTTGTTGAAGATGTACCGCACAAGACCCGTATTCTCCAGCAGGCGGACAGCTTCGCGGACAGTGTTCCTCGATAGGCCAAGATCAGCGGCGATCACTGCCTCCCGTACCCGCTCTCCAGGCTTCAAGGTGCCGTCCAGAATCATCCGGACCAGCCCGTCTGCCACCTTCTGGCTCACACTCGTCCCCGCGGTGTCGATGTGATCAGTAAGACGCATACAGGAAGCGTATAACAGTAGAACATTTCTCTAAAGGCCATAAGGAAGAGCCCGTGAAGGCTACTGCTTTACCCGTTGGGGCGATATCCCGCCGGCCGCTCACCAACTCACTCTCTCAGCACTCTTCCGATTCTCGGATCTCGATGTGCTCGGGCTGTAGAAGCGTTTTTCTGTTTTTAGCTGCTGTCCTTATGTTGTTACCGGGCTAAGTTCCGCGGCCGTTGTAGGGTCGTGGCTACCCAGGGGAGGTGGGTATGGCTTGGTTGCTGTGGCCGGACGGCTCGTGCGTGACGGCTTCGAAGGATTGGGCCGCCTGCCACCCCGCGATGACCCGACCGCTGATTGAGAGACGCGACATGATCGCCGGATAAGGACACGACGGCGCGGTTATCTGCTGGGCTCTACCCATCCAACAGACTGGAGGCTGTTCTTGGTACACCTATGGGCCGGCGTCGACGCCGGCAAAGCCCACCACCACTGCGTGGTGATCGACGCCGACGGAAACCGGCTGCTCTCACAAAGAATCACCAACGACGAACCAGCCCTGCTTCAACTCCTCGCCACCGTCCTTGAAATGGCAAACGGCGATGACGTGGTGTGGGCGACGGACCTGAATCACGGTGGACCTGCACTGCTGATCGCACTGCTCATCGGCCACGGACAGAATCTTCTGTATATCCCCGGTCGTACCGTGCACCATGCCTCGCGTATCTACCGCGGTGATGGGAAAACCGATGCCAAAGATGCGGCCGTTATCGCTGACCAGGCCCGGATGCGCCGCGACCTGCAACCCCTGAGTGCCGGGGATGAGATCAGCACCGGCCTGCGGCTCCTCACTGCCCGGCGAGCCGACAAGTCCGCGGATCGCGTCCGGGCGATCAACCGCCTGCAGGCCCAACTGCTGGAGTACTTCCCCGCGCTGGAACGGGCCTTCGACTACAGCCGATCCAAAGCCGCGCTGTTACTGCTGACCAAACACCGCACGCCGGACGGGATCCGCCGCGCCGGCCAAGCCAGGATCCACGCCTGGCTGAAGAAACATGGTGCCCGGTCCTCGGCGGCAGTTGCCGCAGCTGCGGTAGAGGCCGCGAAATCCCAGCACACTATCGTTCCCGCCCAGCACATGGGGGAGGAGATCGTGGCAGCACTCGCCCGGGAAATCCTCACCTTGAACGATGAACTGGCCGAACTCGATGCGCTGATCAGCGAGAAAGTGACCGAACACCAGCACACCGAGGTGCTGTTGAGCATGCCAGGCTTCGGACCCGTCCTCGCCGCCGAATTCCTCGGTGCCACCGGCGGGGATCTCACCGTATTCCAGTCCGCTGACCGGTTCGCCGGAGTTGTCGGACTGGCCCCGGCACCCCGGGACTCCGGAAGGATCAGCGGCAATCACCACAGGCCCAGACGCTACGATCGCAGGCTCCTCCGCGTCTTCTACCTTTCTGGGCTCTCCGCGCTGAAGTCCTGCTCCGCTTCGCGCGGCTATTACGACCGCAAACGTGTGGAAGGAAAATCCCACATCCAGGCGATGCTCTCGCTGGCCAGACGTCGACTCAAATCCTCTGGGCCATGCTCCGCGACGGCACTACATACACCCCTGCCCTGACACAGACTGTACCTTTGGCAGCCTGAAGGATAGACCAACCCGGGCTGTGAACGGCCTTCGGTGCTGCGCTGCATAGCTGGGTTGGCGCACAAGGACGGTCCATTGCGGCGGCAGTTGCCGGCTTCTGACGGCCGAAGAGAATCCGTCGCTGGGGGATGCTAGGCGGTCTTCTCCATGGTTACTGGCTGGACGTTCTCGCGTTCCTCCAAGGCTCCGGTTACTGAGGCTGTGAGGCTGTTGGCGATGTGAGTGCGGGCTAGTTCGGCTGCGCCGGGACCATCGCCGGAGGCTACAAGCTCAAGAATCTGGTGGTGCTGGTTCAGGTCTATAGTCCGGGGCTCATCACCGGAGGGAAGTTCCAGGCCGAGGCGGCGGTAGCGGTCGGACTTATCCCACAGGTCATCCAGAAGCTTGATCATGCTGGCGTTGTGGGAAGCGGTATAGACGGCTCGGTGGAAATCGCGGTGTGCCGTAATAGCATCCTCGCCCCAGACCCGGGTGACCGGCAGCAGCTTCTCGGCTGCAGTCCGCATGGCGACGATGTCAGCGTCGGTCCTGCGGTGTGCCGCCAACTCGGTCGCTGACGGCTCCAGCGAGAGTCGGACCTCCAGCAGCTCGCGGGCCTCGGAAGCACTCACGTCAGCCACACGGGAGTCCCTGTGGGTATCCATGATGATCAGGCCCTCGCTTGAGAGTCGCCGGATCGCTTCACGCAGAGGAGTAATGCTCATCTGCATGTTGTCCGCCAGTTCGTATTGGGAGACGCGTGAGCCAGGGGCAAGGCCACCCGAGAGTATCAGCTGGCGGAGTTCGCTGTACGCCAGACTGCCCTTACTGGAAAAGACGTTCGTGGTGCTCATCTGACGCTCCGAATTTCTTACTGAACGGGGGACACCTTGCTCCCTTGAAAGACCATCTTATAAGAAATTCCAGCGGAAGGCTTGTGCGTCCCGTCACTCCCAGCTAGCCTTGATCGCAGGTCTTATAAGATATTTGTCGAAATGGCCTGCTTGCCCTCGCACCTCAGGTCGACCTCCGACCCGAGTCTTATAAGAAATAAGATCTATTCAGGAGAGATTCTAAGATGAAAATCGTTTCCGCCCACGTCGGCACCATTCCCATCAGTTCCTCGATCAGGAACGCCTTCATTGACTTCACCAAGATGGACTGCACGATCATCGCGCTCGTCTCCGATGTTTTCGTGGACGGCAAGCCTCTAGTTGGCTATGGCTTCAACTCCAACGGCCGCTACAACGCGACAGGCATCCTGAAAGACCGCATTCTTCCGCGCATCCTGGATGCCCCTGCCGAGGACCTTCTGGATGAGGACGGCCAGCTTTCGCCGGAGAAGGCGTGGGACCTGATGATGTCCAACGAAAAGCCCGGCGGCCACGGCGAACGTTCCGTCGCTGTCGGCGTTGCCGACATGGCCCTGCACGACCTGGCCGCGAAGATCGCCGGCGTCCCGCTGTACCGATGGATCTCGGACCACTACGGTGACGGCAACCCGGACAAGGACGTCTTCGTTTACGCCGCCGGCGGCTACTACGCCCCCGGAAAGAGCCTCGAGGACCTGCAGAACGAAATGCGCGGCTTCCTCGCCAAGGGCTACAACGTGGTCAAAATGAAGATCGGCGGCGCCGACCTGGCCGAAGACCTCCGTCGCATCGAAGCCGTGATCGAGGTCCTCGACGGCGACGCTTCCCGTCTGATGGTGGACGTCAACGGCAAGTTCGACCTTGAGACGGCGCTGGAATACGGCAAAGCCATCGACCAGTACGGGCTGTTCTGGTACGAGGAAGTCGGCGATCCGCTGGACTACGCCCTGAACGCCACCCTCTCCGAGCACTACAGGAACCCGATCGCCACCGGAGAGAACCTCTTCTCCCTCCAGGACGCCCGCAACCTGATCCGCTACGGCGGCATGCGCCCGGACCGCGACTTCATCCAGGTCGACCCAGCCCTGAGCTACGGCCTGACGGAATACCGCCGGATCCAGGACATGCTCGCCCAGCACGGCTGGTCCTCACGCCGCTGCATCCCCCACGGCGGACACCAGTTCTCCCTGCACATCGCGGCAGCCCTCAAGCTCGGCGGCAACGAGTCCTACCCGGGCGAGTTCCAGCCCACCGGCGGCTTCACCGACGACGCCGTCATCGTCAACAGCCGCGTGGCCCCCGGGGACCTGCCCGGCATCGGACTCGAAGGCAAAGCCGAGTTCTACAAAGTCCTGCGCGAACTGCACAACTAACCACTGAAGGTCGGCAGTTCCCTCACCGGTCTTGGGAACAGGAACTGCCGACCTTGGCACTCATACGGCTCCCTGAAATAGCGCAAAGAAGCGTCCTTCGAGTGGCGACCGCCAAGGAAGACGGTCCCACCACCGAGATCCTCCGCCTTGCTTCCTCTGTCGCAAACCCTATGGCGGATAGTGGCCCATATGGCATCCACCTCGAGTTTTACGCAGACGACAATGCTGAGCAAAATAACCCAAGAAAGTCATGCCATGGCAACATCTGCCCTGCACTCCCTTTGGGAAGGCCTATGGACATCGCACCGAGAGACCAAGAGTCTCTTGACGTTTTCAAAAATCAGGCAGTTCTCAAGGCGAGACTCCATTACCACCGAGCAGGATAAGGAACCCGGCTCCGTGATAGTCCAGGAAGCGCCTGCGGGGGCCAAGTCGCCTCAGGCCTCCGGAGGCCCGGGTTCTGGCTATACGCCCGCACGTATCACCGGCCTGATCCTCGGCCCGGCCCTGTTCGTGGCGGCAATGCTGTTCTTCAACCCGGAAGGTCTTTCCTCTGAAGGACAGGCAGTCTTCGCCACCACCCTGTGGGTCGCCACCTGGTGGATCACCGAGGCAATACCCATCCCGGTAACCTCCTTGCTTCCCGTCGTGCTCCTGCCTCTAACCGGGGCACTGGAGGGGTCCGCGGTCGTCTCGGCGTACGGTAACGACATCATCTTCTTGTTCATCGGTGGCTTCTCGCTTGCGATCGCGATGGAGAAATGGAACCTCCACCAGCGCATCGCCCTAGCGATCGTTTCAGCCATCGGGACGGGTCCTCGGCGCATCGTCCTCGGATTCATGGTCGCGACAGCCTTCCTGTCCATGTGGGTTTCCAATACAGCAGCCACGATGATGATGATTCCCGTCGGTCTCGCCGTGGTGTATCAGGCATCCCACGCGCTGAAAGGTGGAGAACATGCGGGAGAACTGCCGAAGTTCGAAAAATCCGTCGTCTTCGGCATCGCCTACGCGGCAACCATTGGCGGTCTCGGCACCCTCATTGGCACACCACCGCTGGCAATTCTCGCCGCGACGGTCGGGGAACTTTTCGGAGAGACCATCTCCTTTGGCCAATGGATGCTGTTCGGGATTCCCATTGTCGTCATCTTGCTCTCGTTCGCCTGGTTCTACCTGACAAACGTCGCTTTCAAGGTGCGGTTCAAACATCTCCCCGGCGGCGCGGAACTCATCCGAAGCGAGAGGAAAGCCCTCGGTGGTATGTCCCACGAGGAAAAGGCTGTACTCGCGGTCTTCCTGGGCGTCGCCTTCTTGTGGATAACCCGGTCCTTCATCTGGGAAAACGTCCTTCCGGGCATCAGCGACGGAATCATTGCTGTCATGGCGACCGTGGTGTTGTTCGCGCTCCCAACTCGCCGCGCCGATGAGAAAAGAATCATGCAGTGGGAGGACTCGAAAAAGATCCCGTGGGGGATCCTCCTGTTGTTCGGCGGAGGCCTCGCCCTTGCGGCGGGGTTCGTGAAGACCGGCCTGTCCGGATGGATCGGCGAGCAGCTGCGAGTTCTCGACGGGGCCAATGTCATCCTCATCATCCTTCTGGCAACCGCGCTCGTGCTGTTCTTGACTGAGATCACCTCAAACGCGGCGACCGCGACCATGATCCTGCCGGTCATGGCAGCGTTCGCGATCGCCTTAGGCATCCACCCACTCGCGCTGATGGTGCCCTGCGCCATGGCAGCGAACTGCGCTTTCATGCTTCCGGTCGGCACACCCCCGAACGCAATCCTGTTCGGAACCGGGAAGGTGACGATCCTGGAAATGGTGAAGGCGGGATTCTGGCTCAACATCGCTGCGCTCTTCCTCATCGTTGCAGCAGTTCTCTACCTATTGCCGCCCCTCTGGGGAATCGATCTCATGTCAACGCCCCCAGCCTTCCTATAAGCGGATGTTTCGTCCGAGGACACCGACAGCCGCCAGACAACGGCCGCCCATAGGACGCGGCGGCGAACGGTAGACCCGCCTTCCTGCGACCTCGGCACCCCGGCAACCCGGGCGCCGAGGTCGCAGGAAGACGACAAATCATGGAAGGTGCGCCGGCTACCCAAGGCCTGATCAGTCATCGCCCTGACTCACTAACAAATGGGCCGCGGCCGGAACGCAAAAATCAGATCGTCTTCTCAGACGATGCAGGACCCAGCGCAAGGCGTGCGTTAGTCGAGGCAAAGAAGGCTGACCATCCATGCCCCTGGAGCTCCGGCAGGGCCTCCCCAGCCGGAACGAACCAGCCACCGAACACAACCAAATGGAGAGCACCTGATCATGGGACGCATCCTGATTACCACCGACTACCTCCGCCCGGGAGACACCGTTGACCAACTCCTGCGCGAACACGGTCTGGAACCGGTCTACGCACCCTCCCGGGGCCCACGCACGCTGGAGGAACGACGCTCACTGTTCGAGGGCATATCCGGGGTAATCCTCGCCAGCGAACCAGTCACCGCCGACATGCTCACCGGCGCTGCCTCCCTGAAAGTCATCGCCCGCAGCGGCGTGGGGTACGACTCCATCGACGTCCCGGCCGCAGCCGCACAAGGGATCCGGGTCTGCAACGCCCCGGGAACTAACCACCATTCAGTCGCCGAACTCACCATCGGACTGATCATCATGGCCGCCCGCCGCCTCCTGCACGTCACCACCGCCGTCCGTAACGGCCACTGGCCACGTGAAGCCGGCACCGAACTGCGCGGCTCAACCCTGGGCATCATCGGCTACGGTCCCAGCGGACGCGCCACCGCAAGCCTCGGCGCAGCCCTCGGCATGAACGTCTTGGTCAGCACCGCCCACCCCGACCCTGACAGCAACAACACCGTCCGGTTCACCGATCTCGACACCGTCATCGCCGATGCAGACTACCTCTCCCTGCACACCCGCGCAGGCCAGAGCACCGGCCCGCTCATCGACGCGCCCCGGCTCCAAGAAATGAAACCCAACGCCGTCCTCATCAACACCGCCCGCGGCTCCCTCGTGGATGAAGAGGCTCTGGCCAAGGCCCTGTACGACGGCACCATCGCCGGCGCCGCCTTGGATGTGCTCGAGTACGAACCCCTGCCCAGCGACAGCCCCCTCCGGGGACTGGACAACGTGCTCATCACCTCCCACCTCGCCGGCCAGACCGCCGGAGCCAGGACACGGGCCGGCCTGGCAGCCGCGCAGGCAGTCATCGACGTCCTCGAAAACCGCGAACCGGCACACCCGGTCGACCGCTAACACCAAAGCAAAGACAAGAAGGAAACCCAGATGTCGAAACCCCACCGCATCGCAGTCATCCCCGGCGACGGAATCGGCACCGAAGTCGTACCCGAAGGCCTGCGCGTCCTGGACGCCGCAGCCTCAGCCTTCGACCTGAACCTCAAATACGAGCACTTCGACTACGCCTCCGCCGACTACTACACCCGGCACGGGAAAATGCTGCCCGACGGATGGTTCGACCAGCTGAACCAGTTCGATTCCATCTTCTTCGGCGCCGTCGGGTGGCCCGACGTCGTCCCTGACCACATCTCCCTCTGGGGAAGCCTGCTGCAATTCCGCCGCCACTTCGACCAGTACGTCAGTCTCCGCCCCGTCAAGCTCCTCCCAGGCGTGCCGAGCCCCCTCGCAGGCCGGGTCCCCGGCGACGTGGACTTCTACGTCGTCAGGGAGAACACCGAAGGCGAATACTCCAGCATCGGCGGTAAAATCTTCGAAGGCACCGACCGCGAAACAGTGGTCCAGGAAACGGTCATGACCCGCACCGGCGTGGACCGGATCCTCAAGTACGCCTTCGACCTCGCCCAGAGCCGGCCCAAGAAGCACCTGACTTCCGCCACGAAGAGCAACGGCATCTCCATCACCATGCCCTACTGGGACGAACGCGTGGAAGAGATGGCCAAAGGCTTCGCCGATCTGAAGGTCGACAAGTATCACATCGACATCCTCGCAGCGAACTTCGTCATGCATCCAGACTGGTTCGACGTCGTGGTCGCCAGCAACCTCTTCGGTGACATCCTCTCCGACCTCGGACCTGCCTGCACCGGCACCATCGGCATCGCACCCAGCGGAAACATCAACCCCGAGCGCAAATTCCCCAGCCTGTTCGAGCCGGTCCACGGCTCCGCCCCGGACATCGCCGGCAAGGGTATCGCCAACCCCATCGGCCAGATCTGGTGTGCCGCGATGATGCTCGACCACCTCGGAGAACCCGAAGCCGCGACCTCCATCACCACCGCCATGGAAACCGTGCTGGCCCGCGGACCCCACGCCCTCACCCCCGATATGGGGGGCAACGCCACCACCAAAGACCTGGGTAAAGCAGTGGCATCGGCCTTGATCGCACCATGACCCCATCAACCGGACCGGGAAACCGGCACGCATCCGCCAACGGAGCGCGGATCATCCTCCGCCAGTACATCCACTGGCGCCGGCTGATCGGAACAACCGTTCAGATCCGCCAGAACGGCCAGATCATCCGCACCGGGACAGTTGACGATGCCATGGCAGACTCCACAGCACTCTGGATCGCAGGCGACTCCACCCAGTCACGCGCCATGTACGAAGCCACCCGCGGGATCGAAGTGTGGAGCGAACCTGAGGAAGCCGAAGACGGGCTCTGCTACCGCATGACATCAACAGCACCATCACCCAACTGAGCTAGCACGGAGACCCATGACACAGCACACCTACCTGCCCCGGAACACCCAAGACACCACCACACCCCTCAATGAAGCCCTTCAGAATCCCTTTCGGGAACGCAATATCCCCGCCGAGATTGCACGCTCCTGGCTCCTTGTTAATGCCATGAAGACTGAGCTTTTTGACCAGTCCGCGGTCTCCCGCGCCGACTCGATCATCCTGGACATCGAAGACGCTGTTGACCCGTCGCAGAAGGACCAGGCCCGGAACAACGTGGTGGACTGGCTGACCGCCGGCGGCAAGGCCTGGGTCCGGATTAACGATGCCACCAGCCCCTTTTGGGCCGATGACCTTGCAGGGCTGCGCGGCACCCCGGGGCTGCTCGGCGTGATGCTAGCCAAGACCGAATCCGCAGACCAGGTGACGGAGAGCTTCCACCGCATGGACGGCAAGACCCCCGTTATTCCTTTGGTGGAATCCGCCGTCGGCATTGAGGAAGCCAACCACATCGCGAAGGCCCAGGGCGCGTTCCGCCTGGCCTTCGGCTCCGGTGATTTCCGCCGCGACACCGGCATGGCCGCCACGGCCGAGGCCATGGCCTACCCGCGCGCCAAACTGGTAGTAGCCAGCCGCGTCGGCAACCTCCCCGGCCCCATCGACGGCCCCACCGTCGGCACCAACCACCCCATCCTGCGCGAGCAGACAGGCATTACGGTGATGATGGGAATGACCGGCAAGCTCTGCCTGGCCATCGACCAGACCCCCGTCATCAACGAGGTCATCAGCCCCACGCCGTCCGACGTCGCCTGGGCCACTGCCTTCATGGCCGACTTCGAAGCCAACGGCCGGGTGATCCGTGACGGCTCGGACCTGCCCCGCCTGGGCCGCGCCGAAAAGATCATGAAACTCGCCGTTGCCTTTGGGGTGCAGCCCGCGCTGTAGCACCCACCCGGCCGCCTGAGTGGACGGCCGAGGCGAACAACCACGCCCTTCGCGCGTCCGCGCGCTGCCGTAATCAGCAACCAAGATCATGAAGAGAGAACGAATGGCCTACGCAAACTACCGATACAAGGGTCAGAACTACCTTGGCGAAGTTCACGGCGAACACATCATCCCGCTGGCCGGGCTTACCGAGGTTGGACCGGAAACATCCGCCGATCTCCTTGCCAGTGCCGCCCGTCTGGGGGAATCACGCGTTCCCCTATCCGAAGTCACCCTGCGCGCGGCGTCACCACGGGCCGGCAAGATCCTCTGCGTGGGCCTGAACTACAAAGACCATGCCGACGACATCATCCTTCCCCCGGAATCCACCCAGGTCGACTTCGAGGGCGAACTCGCCGTAATCATCGGCAAGGTAGGCCGCCGCATCGCCGAACAGGACGCCATGGACCACATCCTTGGCTATCGCGTCTCCAACGACGTCACCATGCGCGACTTCCAGAACAAGTCCCACCAGTGGCTGCAGGGCAAGATCTGGGACAACACCACCCCGATAGGCCCCTACGTCGTCGCCCCTACAGAAGCCGACATCAGCAAGGCAGGCATCAGCACAGCCCTGAATGGGGAAGTTGTACAAAAATCGCACCTCTCCCACCTGATCTTCAGCATCCCCACTCTCATCGCCACAATTACTCAATTCACCACACTGGAGCCAGGGGACGTCATCCTCACCGGCCCACCAGCCGGAGTTGGATACCGCCGAGACCCCCAACTGTTCCTCAAAGACGGTGACATCATCACCGTGACCGTGGAAGGGGGTCGGCACAATCACCAACACCGTCAGGGCAGAAGCCACCTGACGTATACCCGTATCAGGAAGAAAACGCACTGCTGTCTTGGAAAACAACAGCTTTTCAAGACACCCCTCCGGGGCAGGGATGAGCCGGCCGGAGCGGCGGGTACCCGGCCAGCCGCTCGTCTCGAAAACTCGTCCCACCATTCATCGTCTCGCCAGCAGCTTTCCGGCAGGGGCGCGCAGCACCGCCCAGCAGAGCACCAGAGCAGGCTGCAGATCTGCGCCGTACACCGGTGCCCTGACCGGCCTCACCCGCCTGGGCCTGGGAGGCTCAAGGGCATGCCGCAGCACCGCCCGGGCATGATCCCGGTGCCAGCCGGTCAGCTCAACGACCTCGTCCAGGATCCTTCCCTTCCGGACCCTGTCACCAGCCTGATAGGACCTCGCCAGCTGCTTCGTCACGGCCTTGCGCTCAGCCATCGTCAATCCCATCCACCCGGCGTAACCCCAACCGCTCACCCCGGCAACCCGACGACCCAGCCGGAGGATTATTGATGAGGCAACGTATCCCCCTTCGCGGAGGTTATTTACGAGTCAACGCGTACTCTTGCCGCCCATAGGCTCCGGGCGTACCCTTGGGCCCATTACCGGATGCTCAGGCAGAGGTTAGCCGGTGGTGGGTTGGGCGTCGGCGGACGTTGCTTATTTTGGCCCCTCAAATCTTTGCCCGGAAGAAGGCATTGATGTCTGAAGTCAGCACGTCCCGGCGTTTTACAGCAGTTTTTGCCGCTTTACTCCTTCTTTTAGCCGTACCGCTGGGGACGACTGCCTCAGCGGATCCCGGCCACATCAATGTCAGCGCGGTTTTGGATTCCCCAGGACTTCTAGCGAACGTCAACGGCGGTTCCGCCCCCTCCATGGAACCACAAGTCACGTTCGAGGTGTTCAACGCCGGCGACGGAGCCTTGGTCGCTGAGGCGGCTCAAGTAACTTCTTCTTGGGATGTGGCAAGCGCCTCCTTCGACTTGGAGGACGGGAGCTACAAGATCAAAGTATCGGCCCCCGGCTTTGTGGAAAGCTGGTTTACCGAGTCGTCAGGAGCTGAAGAAGGTAATGCTGTTTTCACCCAGCTGTTTGGCTACCAGGAGCGGTATACCGCCGAGACAGCGGAAACGATTGTGGTGGATTCCCTTAACCCGGGAAACTCCAGCTGGGTCACCGGGGCTTTTACTGTCCTGCACCGCACTGCATCATCAATAACCGGTGCGGTTGGAAATGACGCCACTATATCGATGGGATCAATGCTGCCAGGTGTTGCAGTTGAGCTTTACGCTGCAGCGGACCCGGTTGCAGGTCGCCTGGCTGGAACCGTTACCGACGCAAACGGCTACTATACCTTTGAAAACCTTGCTCCAGGTTCATACCTGGTGCGTTTCCTCGCCGGGGAGGTTGAGCGTTGGTGGCCCGAAACACCTCATCGCGCCGAAGCCGAAGCGATATCCCTGAATGGAACCAACCACTTCAACCTCGCCTATGCAGTCTTCCCTGCAGGGTACGCAGCAGCGGATCCGTCATACAGCCTTGCTCTCGCAGGTGAGCCCGCGCTGGGTGCCACACTGACCGCAACATCCACCGTGCCTGTCGAGCTGAGCCCTGCAGGTGAGGATTGCCTGCAGCGCTACAGCTGGTTTGTTGATGGGACACGGGTGGAGGGCGCCTTCGGCCCTACGTTTGTAGTACCTCTTGACGCCGGCGGGAAGGCTATCCATGCGCGGCTGAATACGGCCGGCATCGTCTGCACGTACTGGGAATTGGACAGCGACGCCATAACAGTGGATCCGGGCCTCACACTGCTCGGCGAGAGTGTCGTCATTCCTATCGACAACACCGGAGGGACGGACGTCACCCTGACGTTTGAGAATGTAACCGCGTCCGGGACAACCACCGTTACAAGGCTCGAATCTGACAGTGACTATCCCCCTGAAGGGTTCACTTCCCTGACCGACCCTCCGTTGTACTACGACATTCAAACCACCGCGGAGTTCGACCCGGCGCTTGGCGTTGAAATCTGCATCACCTTTGACACCACTGGCATGACCGAGGCTCAGGCCACGGGACAGCACCTGTACCACTACTCCGACGGAGCCTGGAAGGACATCACCACCAGCAGCAGCCACGGCAAGGTGTGTGGAATCACTGATTCGTTCTCACCCTTCGCAGTAGGCCAGCCCAACTGGCCGTTCGTGGGATTCCAGCAGCCGGTGGATAACGACGGCGTCCTCAACGCCATGAAAGCCGGAGCTGCAGTGCCTCTGAAGTTCGGGCTTGGCGGGGACCGAGGCCTGGACATACTGGCGGGAGCACCGACATCGACTGTCATCGCCTGCCCAGGCGGGGCCAGTACGGCCGCGGTGGAGGAAACTGTCGCCACGGAAAAGAGTTCCCTCAGCTACAGCGCTGACTCCGATACCTACACCTTCGTGTGGAAAACACAGAAAACGTGGGCGGGATCCTGTCGGCAATTCGAGCTGCGGCTGGATGACGGCACTGTGCACGCGGCACTGTTCGCCTTCCGAAAGTGAGGCTCAGTTCGACCTAACACTGCTGCCGCCTTCACCCAGGGCGGCAGCAGTGTGCCGCCGGCCAGGTCGGCGCGCGCCTTCCACCGGCGGCTTGCACTGATTTCTGCCGTTAACATTCGCGGAAGCGGCCGTATCTGCTTGCTGTTTAGACAGTTCGCCGAACCACGGACAACATCGCGGACACCGCCGAGTAGTAGGTACTGTTTTTCGCTGCTGTCCTGCGGATCGTACGTCCTGCTCCAGCGCCAGGTCCGGCTGGCTTTAGGGCTTGTCGCTCATCACCCAGCTCAGCGCCTGCGTCCGGGAAGTGAAGAACCGGGTGGGGCATGTTGGGATGTGAACGCCTAGGAAGAAATTCGCCAAAACCCGGTCCACGGGACTGGCGCCAAGAAGTGCGATACGGGAGGCGGCGCAAGGAATGGAGAACACAGCACGCGCTTGTCTGGACACCGAACTGGTCCTGGCCATATCAACAAGGAGCGGGTACTCCACGCCGTCCGCGATTTCGTTGACGGCGGCCATAGCTGCCTTGGCATCCACTTCTTCAATATGAACGTCAGGATCCCACGCAAGGTGAATTAAACCGGAGGGCTCCAGACCCACCACACCTTTGCCACCTTCAACCTTAAGTGGTTGCATGCATTCGCTCCCCAGATAAGCCCGTTCCGCCATGATGGCCCTGATCCACAGTACAACTGAGTTAAGGACCTCGTCGGTTACTGTCACGGAATTACCGAACGGACGCATGTCCCGGAGATTGCAGCCCTCATCCAAACCGTCACTTCGAGTGTTGATCCAGCGCCGTCGCGGCCGCGCACAAACAAGGTCCTCGCTTCGCTCGGGCTGTAGAAGCGTTTTCTGTTTTTTGCTGCTGTCCTGCGGATCGTACGTGCCCGCTCCACCGGCTCAACCGTCCTGCGGACGGCTGCACAGCCGATGCCTTGTATCGGCGCTTCGCTTATTTCCTCCCACAACCCATCCGCTGCTTGCCCTTTCGGGTTGCCCCGGCTCCGTCGGGCACAGCTACGCGATGCTCCGCCAGCAGCCAAAAACCAACGGGGGAGAGGGGGAGCTGGCCGGTCACCTGAGCCGCCCCCGCCAACCTGGAAGGAACGCAGCCATGAGCGATAGGAAGTCCCGCGAGCCCTACTCGGGAACGCCGACCGGGCGGGGGCCGCCCTCTAACTGACCCGCAGGAGTCCGTTGACAACATCATTGAGATTCCTGCGGATCGTACGTGCCCGCTCCGCCAGCAGGCAAAAACAACGGGGGAGAAGGGAAGCTGGCCGGTCATCTACGCCGCCCCACCCATCTGGAAGGAACACAACCATGGGCAACAGGAAGTCTCGCGAGCCGTACTCGGGAACGCCGAGCGAGAGGGGACCGCCCTCCCAAGACAGTCGTGCTATATGAAGGGGTAAACCGGGAAGATGGCCGGAGGGAGCAATCCGCTCCCTGGAGCAACTGGTGCTGCCCCTGACTGGGCCGTCAGTGGGGTGGGGTCGTTCGGCGACACACCGACGGTCTGGAAAGCAGCTGTGGGCTTGTCTCCCAACAGATTGCTAGTGATCGTGTCTGACTGCAATGGCATTACTCGTCCCCCTGGCCTCCAGCCGAAACTCATCCGGCTTTCGTAAATGAATACTACTTCCTGCTACTTTCCGTTCACCGCGCGGACAAACGCCGCCACCAGAACGGCCAGTTCTGTTGTTACGTCTGCCATGTCGGGAATGTTTCCCCGGGTCAGCTGGTCCTGCAGATGCTGGCAGTACGCACTCAGGCGCACCGCCCCCACCATTGCCGAAGTGACCCTCAGGCTGAGGATCGCGTCCATCGCCTCTTCCACATCGCCATTGGCGAGTTCTCCGAGGATCCGCTCCTGGCGCCGTGGAAGTAACCCCAGATATTCATGGAGGAACCTCTGCGTGGTTGCTTCGCCAGCCTGGTGCGCGAGCTCCATCAGCTGCACTGGGTCATAAACGGGAACGGACCGGTCGAACACGAGCCCCACCATCCTTGGTGCGGACCGAAGGAGCTGAGCGCCAGAGACGCTGCAGGTGTCATTTCAGTTTTCCGCCTCTAATCCTGGTGGCCGCGTCGCTGCTGCACGGCCTTAGCCCAGTGTTCCTCCCGTGGCTCAAGAGCCGATCGGCCTTTCCTAAAGGTTGGATCAAGAAATCCGAGCGCGCGACCTTATCCGCGGCGCGGATCCTAGTGCAATTGCTTCAGAGCTCACTATCCGCGCTCCCGCTGCCAGGTGTCGCATTTCGATACTCGCGTGGTTGAAATCCCTGCCCACGTGGTTTATGGCACAAAAAACCCCTGGAATCCGTGGATTCCAGGGGTTTTCCCTTGTGCGCGGAGGGGGACTTGAACCCCCACCCCCTTTCGAGGACTAGCACCTCAAGCTAGCGCGTCTGCCATTCCGCCACCCGCGCAGGTGGTATTTCGGAGGTTCCGATCCGCCCTTCAGCGGTTCGCTTCTCTCCGAAGCAGCGAGAAAAACTCTAACACGACTTTCGCTGAAAGATGGAATCGGGCGGAATGGGTAGGCTGAACCTACGTGTTCCGGCGGCTTGGACCCCGGAAATAAGCGCCTAATGCCATCCGCCAAGCACCAAGGAGTGATCAATGTCTCAGATCCGGCCCGAGGATGAAGTCGTCAGCATCTGCCAGGAGCTCATCCGCATCGACACGTCCAACTATGGGGACGGATCCGGGCCGGGCGAACGCGCGGCAGCCGAGTACACGGCGGCACTGATCTCGGAGGTGGGGCTGGACACTGAAATCTTCGAATCCGAGCCCGGACGGGCGAACGTGGTCACACGCCTGGCAGGGGAGGACCCGTCAGCCAGCGCTCTTGTGGTGCACGGGCACCTGGACGTCGTGCCCGCCCTGCGGGACCAATGGACGGTGGACCCCTTCGGCGGCGAAATGATAGACGGGCTGATCTGGGGCCGGGGTGCCGTGGACATGAAGGACATGGACGCCATGATCCTGTCGGTCATGCGGGACTTCGCGCGTACGGGCCGCAAGCCAAAGCGCGACCTGATCTTCGCCTTCTTCGCGGACGAGGAGGCCGGCGGCACCTACGGGGCCCGCCACGCCGTCGACAAACGCCCCGAACTCTTCGACGGCGCGACGGAGGCGATATCCGAGGTGGGCGGCTTCTCCGCCACCATCGGCGGTCAGCGCACCTATCTGCTGCAGACCGCGGAAAAGGGACTCTCGTGGCTTCGGCTGGTGGCTCACGGCCGAGCCGGGCACGGCTCGCAGATCAACACAGACAACGCCATAACGCGGCTCGCCAGCGCCGTATCGCGGATCGGTGAATACCGGTGGCCCGTGGAACTGACGCCCACCACCCGACAGTTCCTCGACGGCGTGACAGAACTGACCGGCGTCGAGTTCGATCCCGATGATCCGGACAAGCTCCTCAAGGAGCTGGGAACCGTTGCCCGGTTTGTTGGGGCGACCCTGCAGAACACCACCAACCCCACGCTGCTCAGGGGTGGCTACAAGCACAATGTCATCCCCGAGTCCGCCGAGGCGCTGGTCGACTGCCGCACGCTTCCCGGCCAGGAGGAACAGGTACTGGAGATCGTCCGCGAACTCGCAGGAACCGGCGTCGAAGTCAGCTACGTGCACAACGACGTCTCACTGGAGGTTCCCTTCGCCGGCAACCTCGTGGACTCGATGATCGATGCCCTGCATTCCGAGGACCCGGGCGCGAAGGTCCTGCCGTACACGCTGTCCGGGGGCACCGACAACAAGTCCCTCAGCCGGCTCGGCATCACCGGCTACGGGTTTGCGCCGCTGCTGCTGCCAGACGAGCTCGATTTCACGGGCATGTTCCACGGCGTGGACGAACGCGTTCCCGTGGACTCGCTGAAGTTCGGCGCCCGTGTGCTCAACAGGCTGCTGACCACCTACTGAGGACAAATATGGACCCGGAACAGCTGCTGCCCGACTCCCTCCTGGAACGCATACGGGGAAGGGCGGCCGGCTACGACGAGAGGAATGAGTTCTTCGACAAAGACCTCGAGGAACTCATCGCAGCCGGGTACCTGAAAGCGTTCGTTCCGGCGTCCGACGGCGGTCAGGGGCTTGGTCTCGAAGGCGTCGCCGGCTGCCAGCGGCGGCTGGCGACGGCGGCTCCAGCCACCGCGCTGGCGGTGAACATGCACCTGGTCTGGACCGGAGTGGCCCGCGTCCTGGCGGACCGTGGGGACACCTCGCTGGATTTTGTGCTGCAGGAAGCGGCCCGCGGGGAGATCTTTGCCTTCGGGAACTCCGAAGCCGGAAACGACGCCGTCCTCTTTGACTCCCTCACGAACGCCAAGGCCCTGCCCGATGGCAGCTACGAGTTCACGGGCACCAAGATCTTCACGAGCCTCTCGCCGGCCTGGACCCGGCTGGGGATCTTTGGCAAGGACAGTACGGCACACGACGGCGACGGCGAACTTGTGCACGGCTTCATCGAACGCGCGACTCCCGGCTATGAAATCGTCGACGACTGGAACACGCTCGGGATGCGCGCCAGCCAGTCCAACACCACCGTGCTGCGCGGCGTTACCGTGCCGGCAGACCGGATATTCCGCAAGCTGCCGGTGGGGCCCAATGCGGATCCGCTGATCTTCGCCATCTTCGCCTGCTTCGAAACACTCCTGGCGGCCGTATACACAGGGATAGGGGAGCGGGCCCTCGTCCTCGGCGTCGAGGCGGCCACGCGCAGGACATCCTACAAAAACGGCGGCCGTAGCTATGCCCAGGACCCTGACATCCGCTGGAAGGTCGCGGAAGCGGCGATGGCCATGGACGCCCTCTACCCTCACCTGGCGCAGGTGGCCAGGGACGTGGACCTGCTGGCCGACCACGGCAGCCAGTGGTTCCCCAAACTCGTGGGGCTCAAGGTGCATGCCACGGAAACGGCCCGGACGGCGGTGGACGTGGCCATTCGCGTCTCCGGCGGCTCAAGCTACTTCCGGGGAACAGAACTCGAGCGGCTCTACCGTGATGTCCTCGCGGGCATGTTCCACCCATCCGACGACGAGTCCGCCCACAACACGGTGGCCAACGCCTGGCTGGGCCCGCTCGAGACGGAATAGTCCTAAACGGTCCTCTGGACGTAAGACTCCTAGACGGTCCTCTGGACCTGCGTGACGCGCCGCCGCAGCCAGAAGCGGCGGCCCCCGCCAACATAGAGCCGGCTGCGCTCCAGCTCCCACTTGCCGTACTCGGAGTGTTCCACGAGGAGGCGGCGGGCTTCGGGCAGGGAATCGTCAGGACCGACCGTCAGCACGAGGTACTCGTACTGCCTCACATAGTCCCGTTCCCGGAGGACCGAGCCGGTCAGAAAATGTTCCTTCATTGCTCTCCATTTTCGTCCTTTTCCCGCTAACGTGAAGGCATGAGCATCGATCCGCGTGTCGCGCTTCAGTCCCTGACCTCCGCCCTGGAAGAACATCTGGTTGCAGCCTCGACACGAAGGGGCGATGGCGACCCCGCGGTGGAAGCGGCATTCTTCGCCGTTGCTGATGCTTTCGAAGTCTACGAGGACGCGCTGTACGAGGCGTACAACGAAGTCACGCCACTCCAGGTTTTCGACGACGAGGAGGGCGACGAAGACGAAGACCGCGAGGTGGACGACGAGGACCTGGAGATCGTCGACGAGTGACATGCGTCGGCTCTGCCCGCAGGCCAGACTGACGTCCGCGCGCAGGCGGAGGCAAACCTAGACCAACGGGCTTGAGACGTCCTCGAGTGCCCGGGCAATTTCCGCCGGCAGCGGCGTCAGCTGTGAATGCAGGATCTCCTTGAGCTGCACCGGCGTCCGCGGCCCCACGACGGCGGTGGCCACGCCGTGCTGTGCAAGGAGCCAGCTCAGTGCAACATCGAGCGGAGACCGGCCCAGTCCTCGTGCCGCCATCGCAACTGCCTCGACAACCTGTGCGGCGGACTGTTCCAGATAGGGTTCCACGTACGTGGCAAGGCGGCTTCCGGCGGCGCGCGAGTCGGCTGGAACATGCCCACGGTACTTTCCGGTCAGCACACCCCGGCCCAGGGGAGCCCACGCCATCAGTCCCATTCCCGCATCCTCGACCGCGGGGATGAGTTCCTCCTCCGGCTTGCGCCGCAGCAGCGAGTATTCCGACTGGACGGCCACGAGCGGGAATCCGGCGGTGGCGGCTGCCTTAGCGGTCTGCCAGCTGTTGTAGTTCGCAACCCCCGCGTAACGGGCCCGTCCGCTGCGCACTGCAAGGTCAAGGGCTGAGAGGGTCTCGTCCAGGGGAACGTTGTGGTCCCACGCCTGGGCGAACCAGATGTCCACATAGTCGGTCCCGAGGCGGGCCAGGCTGGCGTCAAGGGCGGACAGCATCGCGTTCCGCGATGTGTCGACCTTTTGCCGCTTGTCCGACGCCGACAGGCCGGCTTTCGTGGAGATCACCACTTCCGCGCGGGAGACGACGTCGCCCAGCATTTCCCCCAACATGGCTTCCGCGAGGCCGTCCGCGTATGAGGCGGCCGTGTCCACGAGGGTGCCGCCGCCGTCGACGAACATCCTCAGCAGCTCGGAGGCATCCTGCTCATCAGTTTCACGGGCCCATGACATGGTGCCGAGGGAGACTGCCGAGGCACGGAGCCCACTGTTGCCGACGTAACGCTGCTGCATAGCAGCAAGCTTACGGGGAAACCACCCATGCCATGACGTAGGGTCTTAGCGTGAACTGGTTTGAAGCGGCCCTGCTGGGTCTTGTGCAGGGACTGACCGAATTCCTCCCGATTTCATCGAGCGCCCACCTCAGGATTGTGGGCTCTTTCCTGCCCAACGCCGCGGACCCCGGGGCGGCATTCACAGCCATCACGCAGCTCGGCACCGAAACCGCCGTCATCGTCTACTTCTGGCGGGACATCGTCCGGATCGCCAAGGCGTGGTTTGGAGCTCTCGCCGGCCGCGTCCCGCGGCAGGATCCGGACGTCCGGATGGGCTGGTTGGTGATCCTCGGCAGCCTGCCCATCGTTGTTCTGGGGGTGCTGTTCCAGGACCAGATCGAGTCGGTGCTGCGCAGCCTGTGGCTTGTTGCCACCATGCTCATTGTCTTCGGTCTCATCCTGGCCGTGGCGGACGCAGTCGGAAAGCAGGACCGCGACCTAACCCGGCTCACCTACAAGCACGGCATCCTGTACGGATTTGCCCAGGCCATGGCACTGATTCCGGGTGTGTCCCGCTCCGGCGGCACCATCACCGCCGGCCTTCTCATGGGGTACACACGTGAAGCGGCGGCACGCTATTCATTCCTGCTGGCCATTCCTGCCGTGTTCGGCAGCGGCCTCTTCCAGCTGTACAAGGTGGTGTCCAAGGAGGGCGTCGGCGGGCCGTACGGCCTCCCCGAGACAGCCCTCGCCACGGCCATTGCGTTCGTTGTGGGTTACGTCATCATCGGCTGGTTCCTGAAGTTCGTTTCCACCCGCAGTTACCGGCTCTTTGTCTGGTACCGCATCTTCCTTGGCCTCGCCCTCTATCTGCTGCTCGGTTTCAATGTCATCAGCGCCTAGCACTAGGCTTGGGCTGTGAAGTCCTGGATATCCCGCCCCGTTCCTGAACTCCCGGGCGCCATGCCCGCCGTGCGCCTGTTCGATACAACAGCCGGCGAAGTCGTTACCCTTGAGGCGGTCGGTGAGCAGTCAATGTACGTCTGCGGGATCACCCCGTACGACGCCACCCACATGGGCCATGCCGCCAGCTACGTCGCTTTTGACCTCCTGAACCGAGCCTGGCGGGACGGCGACCAGCAGGTTTCCTACGTCCAGAACGTCACCGACGTGGACGACCCGCTGCTGGAACGCGCAACAGCCACCGGCGTCGACTGGCGCGACCTGGCCGCCAGCCAGATTGAACTCTTCCGGACAGACATGGCAGCACTCAACGTGCTGGCCCCTGACCACTACATCGGCGCCGTCGAAGCCATGCCGTTGATCGTGCCGGCCATCGAGCGGCTGCTCCACCAGGGGCTCGCCTACCGCGTCAACGGCACCCCCGGCGAGCCTGACGGGGACGTCTATTACGACGTGGAAGCCGCCGGGAAACACGCTGTCGACGTCGACGCATGGACGCTCGGGGCCGTGTCCGGCCTGCCCGAACCCGAAATGCTCGAACTGTTCGCCGAGCGGGGCGGGGATCCCGGCCGCGCCGGCAAGCGCCAGGCGCTGGATCCACTGCTGTGGCGCGTCGCCCGCGACGGGGAGCCCAGCTGGGAAGGCGGAGAACTGGGAGAGGGGCGCCCCGGCTGGCACATTGAATGCACGGTCATTGCTCAGGAATACCTTCCCACGCCGTTCACGGTGCAGGGCGGCGGCTCCGACCTTGTCTTCCCGCACCACGAGATGGGGGCGGGCCACGCCTACTCGCTGTCCGGACTACCGCTCGCCAAGCACTTCTCCCATGCCGGAATGGTGGGGCTGGACGGCGAGAAGATGAGCAAGTCCAAGGGCAACCTTGTCCTGGTGTCCAAGCTGCGGGCTTCGGGCGAGGAGCCGGCAGCCATCCGGCTTGCCATCCTTGCCCACCACTACCGCTCCGACTGGTCCTGGACCGACGAGGGATTCTCGGAGGCCA
Source organism: Arthrobacter sp. GQ119 (assembly GCF_059759125.1). Classification (NCBI taxonomy): domain Bacteria; kingdom Bacillati; phylum Actinomycetota; class Actinomycetes; order Micrococcales; family Micrococcaceae; genus Arthrobacter; species Arthrobacter sp. GQ119. The sequence continues at coordinate 26,312 of NZ_JCAXEA010000026.1, forward strand.
AGAAGCGGCTCGAGCGCTGGCGCGCGGCGCTGTCCGCTGCACCGGTCAACTCCGCAGCCACGCTCTTGGAGGACATGCGGGCAGCCATGGCGAACGACCTGGACGCGCCCGCGGCCCTGGCCGCCGTCGACCGGTGGGCGGAGCTGGCGCTGGCCGGCGGCGGCGGTCAAGCGTCCGGAGCAGACCGGACGCTGGTGAGCAACGCCGTCGAGGCGCTGCTCGGCGTCGAACTGTAGGCCCGGCAGGCCAGGCTACTGCTTGTCCTTGCCTCTGCGCTTCAGGTACCGCTCGAACTCCCTGGCTATGGACTCGCCGCTGGCCTCGGGAAGCTCCGCGGTGTCCTTCGCCTCCTCCAGCTGCCGGACGTAGGCTGCTATTTCCGGGTCTTCGGTTGCCAGCTCGTTGACGCCGCGTTCCCAGGCGTCGGATTCCTCGGCCAGCTCGTGCGTGTCCAGCGGCACCTGCAGCAGCTCCTCGATGCGGTGCAGCAGCGCGAGCTGCGCCTTCGGGGACGGCGCCTGCGCCACGTAGTGCGGAACGGCGGCCCACAGGGACACGGCGGGAATGCCGGCAAGCATGGCAACCTCGGCGAGGACGCCGACGATGCCCACGGGCCCCTCATACTGTGAGGCCTCCAGATTCAGCCGTTCACGCAGGGCACTGTCGTCCGTTGACGTGCTCACCGGGATGGGGCGGCTGTGGGGGACGTCCGCCAGCAATGCTCCCACCAGCACCACATAGTCCACATGGAGCGCCTCCGCATGGACAAGGAGTTCGGCGGTGTAGGCCCGCCACTTGTAGGACGGCTCGGTTCCCTGGACGAAGATCACATCCACATTCGTCCCCGGGGCACTCGCCTTGTAGATGCGGGTGGACGGCCACTTGATCTTGCCTTCGCCGGAGGCCGTGCGCCTCACGGTGGGCCTCGTGAACTGGAAGTCGTAGTATTCGTCGGCATCGATGGAGGCGACCTTCTTGCCGCCCCACAGCTTGTTCAGATACCGCAAGGCGTCGCTGGCTGCTTCCCCCGCATCATTCCAGCCTTCGAAGGCGGCGAGCATCACGGTAATGCGCTGTCCCTCCGGAACGGGCTGCAGCAGCTGCTCCGGCTCGGCTGCAGGGGTGGCAGCCGGTTCCGTGGTATCTCCGTCGAAGCTATTCATCCCTTCACCCTACGTCCAAGTCCGTTCCCAGTGCAGTCAATGAACCGCCGCACATGTGGTCCGGCCCCCTTATAACGGCCCTGCCGCTGCCGGCAGGGCCAAGATATTCGCCGACGGCGTAGCAGGCAGCTCCGGGAAGGCGCGGCGGAACAGGACCAGTAGACTGGACACCATGCAATCTTCAGCCGCCCAGCCCATGCTCAAAGCCGTTTTGTGGGATATGGACGGCACCATAGTCGACACCGAACCCTACTGGATTGAGGCCGAGCACGAGCTCGTGCACGCGCACGGCGGGACATGGTCCCACGAACAGGCCATGCAGCTGGTCGGGCAGTCCCTCGTCTATTCAGCGGGCATCCTCCAGCGGGCGGGGGTAAAACTCGAAAGCCGGGACATCATCGACACGCTCACGGCCCAGGTCATCAGGAGGGTGCGGCAGCACGTCCCGTGGCGTCCCGGGGCGCGTGAACTGCTGGATGAACTTTTCAACGCCGGTGTGCGTTGTGCCCTTGTGACAATGTCAGAAACGCCGCTCGCCCGGGAGATTGTTGCGAGCCTTCCCCGGCCTTACTTCGAGTTCCTAGTCACGGGCGACACCGTCAGCAAGGGCAAGCCTGACCCCGAGGCCTACATCAAGGCGATCGAACTGCTCCGCCGCGAAGACCCGGAACTCACGGTGGACCAGTGCGTCGCCCTGGAGGATTCTGCCCCGGGCGTCGCCGCCGCCGTAGCGTCCGGAGCGGTCACCGTCGCCATTCCCCACATCGTGCCGCTTCCCGAGGATCCGCGCCGGGCCATGTGGGACACGCTGGAAGGCCGGGGGGTGGCCGACCTGGAGGAACTGGTCGCGGCCCGCCAAGGGCTTGCCCCGGCCGCAACGACGCTGGACAGCGCCAATTAACGGGGCCCCGCAGGTGTCTGACCCCGCTTCCACCGGCCAGGAGCCCACCGGCCGCAGCCGCCGCGAAGGAATACCACTGGGCAGAATCGCCGGCGTTCCCGTCATCCTCGCGTATTCCTGGTTCGTCATTGCCGCCTTCACGGTGGCCGTCTACGGTCCGGTCCTGCAGTACAATAACCCGTCCCTCGGTCCAGCAGCATATCTTGTGGCGTTCGCTTACGCCCTGCTGCTGCTGGTCTCCGTGCTGATCCACGAACTGGCCCACGCCCTGACGGCAAAGATGTACGGCTGGCCCAGCGAGAAGATCGTCCTCAATCTTTGGGGCGGCCACACCCAGTTCGAGAGCTTCACCGCCACTCCGGGACGTTCCGTGCTCGTCGCACTTGCAGGTCCTGCGTCAAACTTCCTCCTTGCCGGCGCGACCTGGCTGGTTGTGTCTGCCGTGAACCCGACGGGGGTGGCGGACATCCTGACCAACATCTTCCTCTGGGCGAACCTGGTGATCGGCATATTCAACGTCCTGCCCGGGCTGCCGCTCGACGGCGGCAGGCTGGTGGAATCGGCCGTCTGGAAGGCCACCGGCAGCCACGCCAAGGGCACCATCGCCGCCGGCTGGGGCGGGCGCGTCATCGTCATCGCACTGGTCCTCTATTTCGTCGCCCTGCCGCTGCTGCGCGGGGGCAGCCCGGACACGAGCCTGCTGCTCATCACAGTGCTGGTGTGCGGATTCCTATGGATGGGGGCGTCCGCGTCGATCCAGCAGGGCCGTCTTCGCAGCAGGCTGCACCTGGTGAATGCTGCCGCGCTGGCCGAACCAGCCGTCGGCATCCCTGACAGCGCCACAGTGGCCGACGTCCTGCAGCTCACCGCGGGCGGCGGGACCGCCGTCGTGCTCTGCGGGCCGGACGGCCGGCCCGGCAGCGTCGTTGACCCGGGAACCCTGGCTACGGTTCCCGCTTCGGCGGCTGCCGTCACCCCTGCAAGCGCGGTAGCCCACGCCTTGGGGGCCGGGGCCTATGTGCCCGAATGGTCCAAGGGCCAGGAGCTCCTCCAGTATCTCTCCCAGCTGGAGGGTCACGACTATGCAGTGATCGACCACAATGGACGGGTGACAGGCCTGCTGCGGCAGTCCGCCGTCGTGACCGCCATTACAGGCAAATGGCCGCCCGAAAACAGGCGGCCGCAAGGCCAGAACCGGTAGAGTTACCTGCCGGTCGTGAAATCGGCAGACAGGTCCCAGCGTGAGCCTGTCCGGACCGCCATGCAGCACGACGACACAGCTTTACAGGAGCGAGGAACATTCATGAGCAGCGAATCTGCCGCCATCGGAACCAGCACGGACCCTTCCGTCACGGCCCAGGGCACAACTGCCCAGGGCACAAGGGACCAGCCGGTCGGCGCTGCACGGCGGCGGGGCCCTTTCCGCGAGGGCGAGCGGGTGCAGCTCACCGACGAACGCGGGCGCATGAACACGATCAGCCTCGAAGCAGGCGGAGCCTTCCACACGCACCGGGGTTTCCTTAACCACGACGACATCATCGGCAAGGTCGACGGCTCCGTGGTGGTCAACAACGTCGGGCAGCAGTATCAGACCCTGCGGCCCCTTCTCTCCGACTTTGTCCTCTCCATGCCCCGAGGCGCTGCGGTCGTCTATCCCAAGGACGCCGCACAGATCGTAACCATGGCCGACATTTTCCCCGGGGCACGGGTGGTGGAGGCCGGCGTGGGCTCCGGCGCCCTGTCCATCTCGCTGCTGCGCGCCGTCGGCGACCAGGGTTACCTGCACTCCTTTGAACGCCGCGAGGAATTTGCCGCCATTGCCCGCGGCAACGTCGAAACCATTTTCGGCGGACCGCACCCGGCGTGGAAGATCTCGCTGGGTGACTTCCAGGATGAAGTGGTCCGCACGGAAGAGCCCGGATCCATTGACCGCGTGGTGCTGGACATGCTGGCCCCGTGGGAATGCCTGGACGCCGTCGCCACAGTCCTGGCACCGGGCGGGGTGTGGATCAACTACGTCGCCACCGTCACGCAGCTCTCACGCACGGCCGAGGCCATCCGCGCTGACGGCCGCTTCACGGAGCCGGACGCCTGGGAGTCCCTCGTCCGGGGCTGGCACCTGGAAGGCCTCGCCGTCCGGCCCGACCACCGGATGGTTGCCCACACCGGCTTCCTGCTCGTCACCCGTCGGCTCGCCGACGGCGTCACCGGCATTTCCGTGAAGCGCCGGCCTTCAAAGACCGACTTCAACGAGGAAGACGTCAACGCCTGGACTCCCGGTGCCGTGGGGGAGCGGCTGGTGTCCGACAAGAAACTGCGGCGTGCCGCCCGGGACGCGATCGCGGGCACCAACGTCAAAGACGATCCGGAGATCACAAACTAGTCCGTATTTCGGATGTCTTCAGCAGTACTCGCCAACTTGGGGCTATGGTCTTAAGAGAAGCGCAGGAAGGGCTGATGCATCATGGAGACGCCGAACAACGACTCTGTACCTACGCCGTCCGAGCAGGCGGCCAATGAGCTGTCTGTCGCAGACCGACAGGTCAATATCCTCCGGGATAAGCTACGGCACATCGACCGTCAGCTGGCAGCTGCCACGCAAAATAACTCCAAGCTCGTGGCGATGCTGGAAACGGCCAAATCCGAAATCCTCCGGCTGAAAAACGCCCTGGACCAGGAGGGCCAGCCGCCGTACAGCTTCGGAACCATCCTCCAGCTGAATCCGCGGCGGCAGCCCACTGCCGGCAGCAGCGGGCAGGCTGCCACGGAGGAATCGGTGGACATCTTCAACGCCGGACGGAAGATGAGGGTGGGCATCAGCCCGCTCGTCAACATGAACCAGCTTGCGGTGGGCCAGGAGGTGCTCCTCAACGAGGCGCTCCTGGTCGTGGCAGGCCTGGGCTACGAACGCGCCGGCGAGCTCGTCACCCTCAAGGAAATGCTCGGCCCTGACCGCGCCTTGGTCCTCGGTCGCGCAGACGAGGAACGCGTCATCCGGCTGGCAGGTCCGCTGCTGGCGGAAAAGCTGCGTGTCGGCGACGCCCTGTCCATCGATTCCCGGACCGGCTACGCCCTCGAAAAGGTCCCCCGGTCCGAGGTGGAAAACCTCGTGCTTGAGGAAGTGCCGGACATCACCTATGAGGACATCGGCGGCCTTGGCCCGCAAATCGAACAGATCCGGGACGCCATCGAACTGCCGTTCCTGCACCCGGACCTGTACCGCGAACACGGTCTTAAGGCGCCCAAGGGCATCCTGCTCTATGGGCCTCCCGGCTGCGGCAAGACGCTGATCGCCAAGGCGGTGGCCAACTCGCTGGCGGCCCGCGCCGCCGAGCGCTCGGGCAACATCGACCTGAAGAGCTACTTCCTCAACATCAAGGGGCCAGAGCTCCTCGACAAGTACGTCGGCGAAACCGAGCGCCACATCCGGCTGATTTTCTCGCGGGCACGGGAGAAGGCCTCGGACGGCAGCCCCGTCGTCGTGTTCTTCGACGAGATGGATTCGCTCTTCCGCACCCGCGGCACGGGCATCTCCTCCGACGTCGAAACCACGATTGTGCCCCAGCTGCTGAGCGAGATCGACGGCGTGGAGCGGCTGGACAACGTGATTGTCATCGGCGCGTCCAACCGTGAGGACATGATCGACCCCGCCATCCTGCGCCCCGGCCGCCTGGACGTGAAGGTCAAGATCCAGCGTCCCGACGCCGAAGCCGCAGCGGACATCTTCAGGAAGTACATCACCACGGACCTGCCCTTCCATGAGGACGACCTGGCGGAGCACGACGGCGATGTCCAGGAGACTGTCGACGCCATGGTCCAGCGGACTGTGGAGTCGATGTACTCGACGGAGAAATCCAATGAGTTCCTGGAAGTCACCTACGCCAACGGCGACACCGAGATGCTGTACTTCAAGGACTTCAACTCCGGGGCTGTGGTGCAGAACGTCGTGGACCGGGCCAAGAAGTACGCCATCAAGGACCTCCTGACCACGCAGCAGAAGGGCCTGCGCATCGACCACCTGCTGCGCGCCGTCGTCGACGAGTTCCGCGAGCACGAGGACATGCCGAACACCACCAATCCCGATGACTGGGCACGCATCTCGGGTAAGAAGGGTGAGCGCATCACCTACATCCGCACGATCGTCCAGGGCAAGGCGGGGCAGGAGCCAGGCAAGTCCATTGAGACCATGCCCAACACGGGCCAGTACCTGTGACGGCCGGCTCCGAGGCGACTCCCGGGGGAGCACTGCCCCAGGGAGGCGCCATGCGCGTTATGGGGTCCGAAACCGAGTACGGCATCCATGCTCCCTCGGCCCCGGGGGCCAACGCCACCATGATGTCCGCGCGGGTGGTCCAGGCATATGCCCAGGTCACCCGGCTGCGCGCAGCGGGGGGCGCCGAAACCCGGTGGGACTACACGGACGAGGAGCCGCTCCACGATGCCCGTGGCTGGACGCTGGAGCGCGGGCAGGCCCACCCGAGCCAGCTGACCGACCAGCCTCCCGTGCTGGATGCCGAGGCGGTGGCGCTGGCGTACGGACGGGAAGAGCTGGAACTGGACGGCGAGGATGAGTCAGGCTCGCTCCTGATGAACATGGTCCTCGGCAACGGGGCCAGGCTGTACGTGGACCACGCCCACCCGGAGTACTCCAGCCCGGAAGTAACCAATCCGGCTGACGCCGTGGCGTGGGACGCTGCCGGCGATCTCGTGGCGCTGGCAGCCGTCCGGCGGCTGGCCGCCGACCCCGACCTTCCCCCGGTCAATCTGTACAAGAACAACACGGACAACAAGGCCGTCTCCTACGGCTCCCACGAGAACTACCTCATGCCGCGTTCGGTTCCCTTCAACGACATTGTCAGGGGGCTGACGCCGTTCTTCGTGACGCGCCAGATCATCTGCGGGTCCGGCCGCGTGGGGATCGGGCAGGACAGTTCACGCCCGGGCTACCAGATCAGCCAGCGTGCGGACTTCTTCGAGGCGGAAGTGGGCCTGGAAACCACCATCCGCCGGCCCATCATCAACACCCGCGACGAGCCGCACGCCACGGCCGACAAGTACCGCCGGCTCCACGTGATCATCGGCGACGCCAACCTCAGCCAGGCGTCCAACTACCTCAAATTCGGGACCACCGCCATGGTGCTGAGCCTGATCGAGGCCGGGCTGGCGCCCCGGATTGAGGTGCACGAACCCATTGCGGCGCTGCAGACGATCAGCCACGACACTTCGCTTACCGCGACAATCAGGCTGGTGGACGGCCGCCGCGTCACTGCACTGGACCTCCAGTGGATCTATCACGAGGCCGCCGCAAAGCTCGCCCAGGACACTGGCGTGGCCGATGCGGTGGACGGTGACGGGCACACCCACGCCGTGCTGGACCGGTGGGCAACCACCCTGAGCCAGCTGGACAGCGACCGCGCCGCCGCGGCCTCCTCGGTCGAGTGGCTCGCCAAGCTGTCCATCCTCGAGGGATACCGGCAGCGGGACAGTCTCCAGTGGGGCGACGCCCGCTTGGGCCTGGTGGATCTGCAGTGGGCAGACATCAGACCGGAAAAGGGACTGTATTACCGCCTGCTGTCCCGGGACCGAATGCAACGCATCGTCGACGACGCCGACATCGCCGCCGCGGTGACCGAACCGCCGTCGGACACGCGGGCATACTTCCGCGGACGCTGCGTGAGCAGCTTCAGCAAGGACGTGGTGGGGGCCAGTTGGGATTCCGTCATCTTCGATGTTCCCGGCTATGGAAGGCTCCAGCGTGTTCCGACCCGGGAGCCGCTGCGGGGCACGAAAGCACTGACCGGGGCCCTGTTTGCGCGGCACCGCGACGCTGGTTCCTTTCTTGCGGAACTGCTCGGATCGACACCGGCTCCGCCCCCGGCATAAAGACCCCCGAAGTGCCGCTTTGCGTGGCAATATGGGCATACAGGATGTCCCATCGAAGACGGCGGGACCTGAAGAAGGAGATGAACATGGCAGGGCAGGAGCAACAGCAGCCGCAGCCACGCGACACCGAGGTTGAGGAAGAGGTCCCCGCGCCGCCCGCACCGGCAGAGGGACAGGCATCTGCATCCACACAGGGTGTCGATGACCTCCTGGACGAGATCGACGGCGTTTTGGAATCCAACGCCGAAGAGTTCGTCAGGGCGTTCGTGCAAAAGGGCGGACAGTAACCCGGCAGCCGCCCCACCCCGCACCGGGCACGGAAGCCTGAGGTACCGGACCGCCGCTGAATTTCACGTTGAAGGAGTGCACCAGTGCAGGAGACAACAGCCAACAAGGTAGCCGCCAACGCGACCTCATCGTTCACTGAGCATCTCCAACGCGACCGTCCGGAATTGCTTCCTTTCAACAGGCAGCTCGCAGGCAGTAGTCCAGCCGGCCAGCCCCTGCAGGTGCCGCACGCCACCACCATCGTGGCCATGACACACGCCGGCGGCGTCGTGATGGCCGGTGACCGCCGGGCCACGATGGGCAACATCATCGCCAGCCGCCATATCGAGAAGGTCTTTCCGGCGGACCAGTACTCGGTTCTCGGCATCGCCGGGACGGCCGGAATCGCTATCGATCTGACGCGGCTGTTCCAGGTTGAACTCGAACACTACGAAAAAATAGAAGGGACGCTGCTGAGCCTGGATGGCAAGGCCAACAGGCTCGGCGCAATGATCCGCGGAAACCTGCCCATGGCCATGCAGGGTCTCGCCGTCGTTCCCCTGTTCGCGGGGTTTGATACTGCGGCGGGACTGGGCAGGCTGTTCTCCTATGATGTGACCGGCGGACGGTACGAGGAGCAGGAGCATCACGCGGTGGGCTCCGGTTCCATGTTCGCCCGCGGCGCGCTGAAAAAGCTTTGGCGGCCAAACCTGACCGAAGACGAGGCAATCGCCGTGGCCGTCGAGTCCCTCTATGACGCGGCCGACGACGACTCCGCCACAGGCGGCCCCGACCCCGTCCGGCAGCTGTGGCCGGTGGTCTACACCGTCAACCGCGCGGGCGCCCGGCGCGTCGCTGAGCGGGAACTCGCGGACATCGCCGGCACCATCATCGAGTCCAGGGCTGCTGCCCGGCGGGAGGCCTGACATGACCCAGCAGTTTTATGTTTCCCCCGAGCAGCTGATGAAGGACCGTGCGGACTTCGCACGGAAAGGCATTGCCAGGGGACGGTCTGTGGTGGTGGTGAGCTGCGAGGACGGCATTGCCCTCGTGGCGGAAAACCCGTCACCGTCCCTTCACAAAATCGGTGAGATTTACGACAAAATCGCCTTCGCCGCCGTCGGCAAATACAACGAGTTTGAGAGCCTCCGCCAGGCAGGGGTGCGCTACGCGGATGTCCGCGGGTACTCCTATGACCGCGAGGATGTCACCGCCCGGGGGCTGGCAAGCGTCTACGCGCAGAGCCTGGGTGCCGTCTTCACCGCGGAGCAGAAGCCCTTTGAGGTGGAGCTGGCCGTGGCCGAGGTGGGCGCCTCCCAGGACCGGGACCATCTGTACCGCCTCACGTTTGACGGCTCCATCGCGGATGAACACGGCTTTATCGTGATGGGCGGGCAGGCCGACAGAGTCTCCGGAGCGGTGGAGACGGGGTGGCAGCGCGACCTGTCCTTTGCCGGGGCCATCCGGCTCGCCGTCAAAGGTCTCGCAACGGACAATGAGACGCCCGACCTTCCTGCGAAAGCCCTCGAAGTTGCGGTGCTGGACCGGGTGTCGGAAAGCAGCAGGGGCACTCGGCGCGCTTTCCGACGGCTGACGGACGCCGATGTCATGGACCTTCTGGCAGAGGAGAGCTGAGATGGATAAGAGAATATTCGGCATCGAGACCGAGTTCGGCATTTCATATTCGAGTCCGGACTCCCGCCCGCTGGCCCCCGAGGAAGTGGCACGGTACCTCTTCCGCAAGGTTGTCAGCTGGGGCCGGTCGTCCAACGTGTTCCTCACCAACGGTTCCCGCCTCTACCTGGACGTCGGCTCACATCCGGAGTACGCCACAGCCGAATGCGACGACCTCGCGCAGCTGATCGCCCACGACCGCGCCGGAGAACTTATCCTGGACGACCTCGTGGACGAGGCCCAGTCCCGGCTCGCGGCCGAAGGTTTCAACGGCACGGTTTACCTGTTCAAGAACAACACCGATTCCGCCGGCAACTCCTACGGCAGCCATGAGAACTACCTGATTCCCCGGCGCGGCGAATTCACCAGGCTCGCGGAAATACTCATCCCGTTCCTGGTCACCCGCCAGCTCATTGCCGGCGCCGGCAAGATCCTCAAGACACCGCACGGCGCAACCTATGCCTTCTCCCAGCGCGCGGACCATATCTGGGAAGGCGTCTCGTCGGCCACCACGCGGTCACGCCCGATCATCAACACCCGCGACGAACCGCATGCCGACGCGGAGTTCTACCGCAGGCTCCACGTTATCGTCGGGGATTCGAACATGTCCGAAACCACCGCCCTGCTCAAAGTCGGCACGGTTGACCTGATCCTGCGGATGATCGAGGCCGGTGTCATCATGCGTGACATGCGCATGGAGAACCCGATCCGAAGCATCCGCGAGATTTCACATGACCTGAGCGGGCGTGCCCTGGTCCGGCTCGCCAACGGCCGCCAGCTGACAGCGCTGGAAATCCAGCAGGAGTACCTGAACAAGGTCACCGCTTTCGTGCAGGAGAACGGCGCGCACAATCCGCACGTCCCGTTGATCCTGGATCTGTGGGGCAGGACCCTGAGAGCCATTGAAAGCGGCGACACGAGCACCATCGACACCGAGGTCGACTGGGCCATCAAGAAGAAGCTTATGGACGGCTACCGGAACCGGCACGGTCTGGGGCTTGACGCCCCCCGCATTGCCCAGCTGGATCTGACCTACCATGACATTTCCCGCAGCCGTGGCCTCTTCTACCTTCTGCAGTCGCGCGGGGCCGTCCGCCGCGTCACCGAGGAGACGTCCGTCAAGGACGCCGTGGACGCGCCGCCGCAGACCACCCGGGCGAAACTGCGCGGTGACTTTGTCCGGCGGGCGCAGGAACTGGGACGGGACTACACCGTGGACTGGGTCCATTTGAAGCTTAATGACCGCGCGCACCAGACCATCCTGTGCAAGGACCCCTTCCGCAGCGTCGACGAGCGTGTGGATGCGCTTCTTGACTCTATGGGCTGATATTCAGGTTCAGGCGTTACTCTGGAATAGGCCGTTTTGCGGTCGCGACTGCTTTGCCGGGCGCATTCCACGCCCCGGCAGCATCCATCTTGCCCCGACGAAAGTTCTTAAGTGCGCCGACTATTAGCAATTCTCATTCCCGGACTGCTGCTGCTGACCGCCTGTGGCGGAGAGCCTGCAGCCCCGGAGCCGACCAGCCAGTCCGCGGGTGAGACAGCAAAGCTGGACTCCCTGAAGCTGACTGAAAACGGAGACAAGAAGGCTCCCACGGTCGAATTTACGAAGCCCCTGGATGTCACCGAGCCCACTGTGAAGGTGGTGACTGAAGGCAGCGGAGACCGGGTTAAGGCCAACCAGGTCGCCGAGGTCTCCGTCCTGGCACTGAACGGCAAAGACGGTGCCACCCTTGATGACAGCTTCCCCAAGGATCCGCAGCCCGTTGAGCTGAACGACGAGCTCAAAACCCAGAGCCCGATCATCTACAACGCCTTCGTGGGCGCGAAGATCGGTTCGCACCTGGCCCTGGCAGCCCCGGGACAGGCAGCGGCGCAGGGCGGAGAAGCGCAGCCGTCGCAGCTCCTCATCATCAAGGTGCTTTCCGCCAAGGACGCGCCGAAGGTGCTGGACAAGCCTGAAGGTGACAGTGTCACCCCGCCGGCCGACCTGCCGAAGGTCACCGAAAAGGACGGCGTGCCTGAGCTGGACGTCAAGGGCGTCGCAGCCCCCAAGGAGCTCATCGCCCAGGACCTGATCAAGGGCAAGGGTCCCGAGGTCAAGGCGACGGATACCCTGACGGTTAACTACGTGGGCGTCGCCCTCGCCAGCGGCAAGAAGTTCGACTCGAGCTTCGACCGCAAGGAGAAGGCCACCTTCCCGCTGAACAACGTCATCAAGGGCTGGACCCAGGGCCTGACCGGCAAGACCGTCGGTTCCCGCGTGCTCCTCGTCATCCCCAAGGCCCTCGCCTACGGTGACGCCGGCCAGGGCGAAGCCAAGGGCGACCTCGTGTTCGTCGTCGACATTCTCGGCGCCAAGTAAGTTTTCCCGAGCAGTTCACCTACTTAGCAGAAGGAGCAACCATGTCATTTGGTCAGCGAAACCTCGACCGCCAGAAGCCGGAAATTGACTTCCCTGAGGGCCCCGTCCCCACGGAACTGGTCATCACGGACCTCATCGAAGGCGACGGTCCCGAAGCCAAGGCCGGCGACACCGTCTCCACCCACTACGTCGGCGTTGCCTGGTCCACCGGCGAGGAGTTCGACGCTTCCTGGGGCCGCGGCGCGCCGCTGGACTTCAGGGTCGGAGTCGGCCAGGTCATCCAGGGCTGGGACCAGGGTCTGCTGGGCATGAAGGTCGGCGGCCGCCGCCGGCTTGAGATTCCTTCGGAACTCGCTTACGGCTCACGCGGTGCCGGCGGAGCCATCGGCCCGAACGAGGCCCTGATCTTCGTTGTGGATCTCGTGGGCGTCCGCTAATCCCCACCAGCCGAAGGCGCGGTAACAATCGGAAGGAATTTCCGCTTTGTTGCCGCGCTTTGGCATTTTTCCGAGCACAGCTTTAGTAACGTAGCCAGAGTGTCCGCGCAACGAACTGAACGTCTGCTGAACCTCCTGATCGCCCTCCTGAACTCCAGATACGGGATGAGGCGCAGCGAGCTTCGGGACAAGATCTATGACAGTGCGGCGAGCGACGCGGCCTTTGGCCGGATGTTTGAGCGGGACAAGAACGACCTCCGGGATTTCGGCTTCGACGTCGAAACGGTGACCGACCTCGGATGGAGTTCGGACGATCCCGCGACCACGCGCTACCGGATCGGCAAGGAGTCGAACCGTCTGCCGGACGTGGAGCTCACCCGTGACGAATGGACGGTCCTGCTGCTGGCCTCCCAGCTGTGGGAGCAGGCCGCCCTTGGCCCCGCCGCCACCAACGCCATGCGCAAGCTGCAGGCCTCGGGCAGCCTGGCGGACGTTGCCTTGCCTGCCGGTGTGCAGCCCAGGATCAAGCCGGCCGGCCAGGCCTTTGAGGACCTCGTGGCGGCCATGCACGCCCAGCACCCGGTCCGGTTCCGCTACCTTGCCGGAAGCACCGGCAAGGAAGAGGAGCGCGTGGTTGAGCCTTGGGGCCTGGGCAGCCGGTTCGGCCAGTGGTATCTGGTGGGCTATGACCGTGGCCGCGGAGCGGAGCGGTTCTTCCGGCTCTCACGATTCACGTCCGCGGTATCGGTGCTGGCCAAGGAAACCTTCACGCCGCCCACCGGCTTCAATGTCCGCGCCGAACTGGACAGCCTCCCGGAACTCCCGCTCCGGTCCGCCGTCGTCGATGTCCGAAGCGACCGCCTGCTGGGGCTGCGGAAACGGGCCGAGCCGGCCGCCGCTGGAACAGCGGGCGGAAGGCCCGACGACGGGTGGGACCGGCTGGCGGTTTCCTATCGGGACGCCGAGCTGCTTGGCGAGGAACTTGCCTCTTACGGGCCGAACGCCAGGGTGGTGGGGCCTGAAGAGCTTGTCACCGCCGTGCGGCGCCGGCTGGAAGGCGCGGCTATGTTCCAGGCAGAGCCAGTGCCTTCATACGCCTTCTCCGGCGCTGCCTGGGGGAAGCGCGCCCGCAAACGCACCTCGGAGGACCAGCTCAAGCGCATGCTCCAACTGGTGCCCTTCCTGGTGCACAACCAGGGTCTCCATATCCAGGACGTGGCGGACCAGTTCGGCATCACGCGGCAGGAACTTGAAAGCGACCTGCTGATCCTCATCTGTTCCGGACTCCCACAGGGCTATCCCGATGAACTGCTGGACATCCAATGGGAGGACGACCACGTGTTCATCACCCAGTCGCTGGAGCTCAACAGGCCGGTCAGGTTCACCGTGGACGAAGCCTGTGCACTGCTGACGGGCCTGGAGACCCTCAACGGCCTGCCCGGCCTGACCGAAGGAGGCACCCTGGAGTCCGTCACCCTAAAGCTCATGGCGGCGGCGGGGGAGGAGGGGCTCCGGGCAGGCGCGTTGTCCCCGGAGGTGAGCCCCGGCAACACGGCCAATCTGGAGATGATCCGGCAGGCGATCGTGTCCGGCCGGCAGCTTCACCTTGTCTACCTGTCGGCGCAAAAGGATTCCCGGTCTGAGCGGGACGTCGACCCTCTCCGGCTCTACTCCATGGACAACACCTGGTACTTCGAGGCGTACTGCCACTCGGCGAAAGGGCTGAGGAACTTCAGGCTGGACCGCATCGAGGACCTCAGCCCAAACGGGCGGCCCGTTTCGACGCCGGAACTGCCCGACGGCGGGTTCCCCGCCAAGCTCTTCACCCCGAACGACGACGACACCCTGGTGAGCGTTCAGCTCACCGCCCAGGGCGCCGGGCTGGCGGACGACTACTACGCGGAACGGACGGCCGCCCTGCCCGGCGGTGGCATCGTGGCCGAGATTCGGTTCGGCAGCACGTCATGGCTGCCCATGTTCGTGGCGCAGCACGGCGGTGCGGTACGGATCCTCGAACCTGCCGCGCTGGCCGACGCGTCCCGCGAGTGGATCGAAGCGGCCCTGGCCCAGTACGCCCGCTAGACTACAAAGCATGCCTTGGTGGACATGGATCCTGATCTGGATTGCGCTGATAGCGCTTTCCCTGCTGTTCTATCTTCTGCTGGGCATCCAACTGTTCCGGAAATTCATGACAACGGTAAAGGAACTTGGCGCCGCTGGCGACAAGCTGGGCCACCTGCCGGCCCCCGGCCCCGCGGCAGGCACAGCGGACGACGAGCCGGCGGCGCCGGACATCCTGCCCGGAGCCGCTGTCTTTGCCTCACCGCGGCAGATGCGCCATGATTACCACGCATCCAAGGCGGCCAGAGTGGAGATCCGGCGCCAGCGCAGGATCCGGCGCAAGGCGGAGCGGGGACAGCCCCAGGCCTTGCGCGACATCGAATTGGGATAAACGTAGGATGTACTTAAACGAAAGGACCACCCGCCATGAGGCTTGAAGGCTGGCATCTCATCATTATCATCGTTCTGGCGTTGGTGCTTTTCGCAGCACCAAAGCTCCCTGGCATGGCCCGCAGCCTGGGCCAGTCGATGCGCATCTTTAAGTCGGAAGTCCGCGAAATGAAGAAGGACGACACGGCTGATGCGAAGGACGGTTCCGGTCCTGTTGAAGGCAAAGTCGTGAACCACCCGCGCTCCACCACCCCGGACAGCAATCCGTCTGAGGGTAACGAAACCCAGCCGCCTAACCGCGCCTAAGTACACATGGCAGTAACCATGGGTCGTCGATCCAATCCTGAGGGTCGGATGGCGTTGCTCGACCATCTGAAAGAACTCAGGAACCGGCTTTTCAAGTCCGCCATCGCGGTAGTCCTTGCCACAGTCGCAGGGTTCCTGGTCTACCAGCCGATGCTTGCTGCCCTGATCAAGCCCATCCGCGACCTCAATGAGAGCGAGGGCCGCCAGGCGACGCTGAACTTTGACGGCGTGGCTAGTTCATTCGACCTCATGATCCAGGTGTCGGTATTCCTGGGCGTGATCATCGCCAGCCCAGTGTGGCTTTATCAGCTGTGGGCCTTCATCGTGCCCGGCCTCCACAAGAAGGAGCGGCGCCTGGCGCTGTCGTTCGTCGCCGCGGCCGTGCCCCTCTTCGTCGGCGGCGTCACGCTGGCGTGGCTCGTCCTGCCTAATGCCGTCCGGGTCCTGACGGATTTCACGCCGTCCGGCGGCTCCAACTTCATCAGCGCCCAGGTCTATCTGTCGTTTGTGCTCCGGCTGCTGCTGGCGTTCGGCATCGCCTTCCTGCTGCCGGTGGTTCTGTTCGGACTGAACCTCGCCGGGATCCTCCGCGGCGAACAGCTCGTAAAGAGCTGGCGCATCACAGTGTTTCTCGTGTGCCTGTTCGCCGCGATGGCAGCGCCGGGGGGCGACGCGATGAGCATGTTCTATCTGGCGGGACCCATGCTTGCCCTGTTCTTCGCCGCAATCGGACTCTGCGTCCTCAACGACCGCCGGCGCGACCGCCGGGCTGCCCGGCGCGAAGCTGAGACCGAGGCCACGGCCGATATCGCAACCCCGGGCAGCGAACTGAAGAATCTCTAGCGTCCGCCCGGCTAGGCTTGAGGCATGTCCACATCACCGGATTCTATGTCGCCAGCCGAACGATACAGGGCCAGCGCCGAACGCACGGCGGAATCCAAAACCCACCTCGGAGCGTTCACGCGCACGCTTGCCTTTGAACTGGACGATTTTCAGCGCCACGCCTGCCGTTCGCTGCAGGACGGCCGGGGCGTCCTGGTGGCCGCGCCCACCGGCGCCGGCAAGACCATTGTGGGCGAGTTTGCCATCTACCTTGCCCTGCAACGCGGGCTGAAGGCCTTCTATACGACTCCCATCAAGGCACTGAGCAACCAAAAGTACACCGAGCTGGCCGACAAGTATGGTGCGGACAATGTTGGGCTGCTGACCGGCGACACCAGCATCAACGGCAATGCGCCCGTGGTGGTGATGACCACCGAGGTGCTCAGGAACATGCTGTACGCCGATTCCGCTACCCTGGACGACCTCGGCTTCGTGGTCATGGACGAGGTCCACTACCTGGCCGACCGCTTCCGGGGTGCCGTCTGGGAGGAAGTTATCATCCATCTCCCCAGCGAAGTCCAGGTGGCCTCATTGAGCGCCACCGTCTCCAACGCCGAGGAATTCGGTGCATGGCTGGACACCGTCAGGGGCGACACCGATGTCATCGTGTCCGAGCACCGTCCCGTACCGCTGTATCAGCACGTGATGGTGGGCAGGGAAATCGTCGACCTGTTTGCCGGAGAAACCACCTTCGATGAAATAGCTCCCGCAGGCAATCCCGCCACCGTCTCTGCCGTGCCCGCAGCGCCGTCCCCCGACGACGCGGATCGGCGTGGCTTCGAAGTCAACCCTGAGCTGCTGAGGCTTTCCAGGGAGGAAAGCACGCTGAACTTCCAGGGCCGCTTCGGCCATGGCGGCCGCAGCCAGCGGCGGCAGCAGCGCCAGCGCAACGGCGACAGGCCCCAGCAGGAGATCAGATCTGCCGTGCGCAGGGCCAGCAGGCCGCAGGTGATAGCCAGCCTGGACCGGCAGGACCTGCTGCCCGCCATCACCTTCATCTTCTCCCGGGCCGGCTGCGACGCGGCGGTGACCCAGTGTGTATCGGCCGGCCTGTGGCTCACCACCGAGAAGGAACAGCGGGTCATCGCCCAGCGCGTCGACGAGGCAGGGCAGGACATCCCGTCCGACGATCTTGAAGTGCTCGGGTTTTGGAACTGGCGCGACGGGCTGCTGCGGGGCATCGCCGCCCACCACGCCGGGATGCTGCCCACCTTCAAGGAAGTCGTCGAAAAGCTCTTTGCCGACGGCCTGGTCAAGGCTGTCTTCGCCACCGAAACCCTGGCCCTCGGCATCAACATGCCGGCACGCTGCGTGGTCCTTGAAAAACTCGACAAGTTCAACGGTGAAGCGCATGTGGACATCACGGCAGGCGAATACACCCAGCTCACCGGCCGGGCAGGCCGGCGCGGCATCGATGTCGAAGGCCACGCCGTGGTCTTGTGGCAGCCGGGTACCGATCCGGCGGCAGTCGCCGGCCTCGCGTCCCGGCGGACGTATCCGCTGAACTCCAGCTTCCGGCCCACCTACAACATGAGCATCAACCTCCTGGCGCAGTTTGGCCGGACAAGGGCCCGGGAAATCCTTGAATCCTCGTTCGCCCAGTTCCAGGCTGACCGCTCAGTGGTGGGCCTGGCCAAGCAGGTGCGCAGCCGGGAGGAATCGCTGGCCGGGTACGCCAAGTCCATGACCTGCCACCTCGGCGACTTCACCGAGTACGCCCGGCTCCGGCGCGAACTCTCCGACGCCGAAAACTTCACCTCGCGCACCAAGTCCAGGGCGCGGAAGTCGCTCAACGAGGATTCACTCAGCCGCCTCCTGCCTGGCGATGTGGTGGACGTCCCGGCCGGCCGTGCCCCCGGGTACGCGGTGGTACTGAGCTCGGACCACAGCTCTCGCGAACCGCGGCCCGCCGTGCTCACCGTCGAAAACCAACTGCGCCGAATCGGGATCGACGACCTTGAAGGACCCATCTCCCCGCTGACCCGGATCAGGATCCCCAAGTCCTTCAACGCCAAGGTCCCCAAATCCCGGCGTGATCTGGCCTCGTCCGTCCGCAATGCGCTGCGGGAGAACCGTCCGCCCGCTCCGGGCAACCCGCGCAACACCGACTTCGGGCTCGGCGCCGGCTCTCCTAATCAGGAAAAGAAGATCGCCGAGCTTCGGCGTGCCTTGCGCGCGCACCCCTGCCACGGCTGCAGCGAACGCGAGGACCACGCCCGCTGGTCCGAACGATGGTGGAAACTGCGCAAGGAAACGGACGGGCTGGTCCGGCAGATCCAGGGCCGGACCAACACGATCGCCAAGACCTTCGACCGTGTCTGTGATGTGCTCTCTGCCTATGGCTACCTGGAGTCACCGGAACCGGGGCAGCACAGAATCAGCGCTGACGGGCAGCGTCTGCGCCGCATCTACGGCGAAAAGGACCTGCTGATTTCACAGGCCCTGCGCCAGGGCGCCTTTGACGACCTCGACGCCGCTGAGGTGGCCGCCCTCGCCAGCGTGCTGGTGTACCAGGCCAAGCGTGAGGATCGCGGCCTGCGTCCCCGCATGCCCAGTGTTTCGCTGGAAACAGCAGTGGACATCGTGGTCCGCGAATGGTCGGCCCTGGAGGACGTGGAAGAGCAGAACAAGCTCCCCCTGACCGGCGAGCCGGAACTGGGTCTGGTCTGGCCCATCTACAAGTGGGCCCGCGGCCGGCACCTCCAGGAAGTGCTCAGTGGTACGGACCTGGCCGCCGGCGACTTCGTCCGTTGGGTCAAACAGGTCATTGACCTGCTCGACCAGCTGGCCCAGATCCCCGGGCTGGATCCACGCCTCGCCAGGCTGTGCAGCCAGGCCATCAAGATTGTCCGGCGCGGCGTCGTCGCCTATTCCACCGTCGTCTAGGCCGCGGCCTGACACGAACCAGCAGCAAGGAGTTCCACCCCCTCATGACCGACGCAACCACCAGCGGCAAGACCGGTGCCGGCAGAGCCGGAGTCACGCTGTACCGCAACGGCTCCGTCTACACCGCCGCTGACCCCTTTGCCACGGCCATCCTCGTCGACGGTGACACCGTCGCATGGGTGGGGTCGGAGCAGGCGGCGGCGTCGATCGCGGACGGCACCATGAACGTCGTCGACCTCCACGGAGCGCTCGTGGCGCCTGGCTTCGTCGATTCGCACGTCCACCTGACGGAAACCGGAATTGCGCTGGAATCGCTGCAGCTGGGCGGAGTCCGTTCCGCGGGACAACTCCTTGACGCTGTTGCGGATGCTGCCGCGGCTGGCGGGGATGGTCCCATCCTGGGCCACGGCTGGGACGAATCGCGGTGGGCAGACCCCACTCTGCCGGGGCCAGGAGAGCTGGACAGGGCAGCCGGCGGCCGGCCGGTTTACCTTTCCCGGGCGGACGCCCACTCCGCCCTCATATCCTCATCCCTCGCCACTGCGGCGCGGGTCGAAGGGCTGGACGGCTTCGCCGCCGGCGGCCAAGTCAGGCGCCAGGCGCACGCCACGGCCCGGCGGGCGGCCCGCAGCCTGCCGGCAGACACGCTCCAGGCGTACCAGCGCCGCGCCCTGGACGAGGCAGCAGCGAACGGTTACGTCGCGGTAGCGGAAATGGGCGCCCCCCATATCGGAAGCGTGCTTGACCTGCGGCTGGCCGCGGGCTGGAACGATTACTCCGGCGCGGAATTGCCAGAGGTCCTGCCCTACTGGGGGCAGCTGACGGCGACGGCTGCAGAGGCCGAGGCGCTGCTCAGCGAGCTTGGTGTTCCTGTCCGCGGCCTGGCCGGCGACCTCAACATTGACGGCTCCATCGGTTCACGCACGGCCTCGCTCCGGGAACCATACGCTGATGCACCGGGGGAGAGGGGGACGGCCTATCTCTCCACGGACGAGGCAGCGGCACACCTCGCGGCCTGTTCGCTCCTCGGCATCCAGGGCGGCTTCCACGTGATCGGCGACGCCGGACTGGACGCCGCGCTGGACGCCCTGGAGCAAGCCGCCGCCGAAGTGGGGGAGCAACGCATCCGTGCCGCCGGGCACCGCTTCGAACACGTCGAAATGGCCGACGCCGAAGCAATCGCCAGGCTCGCGAAGTATTCCGTGACCGTCAGCGCGCAGCCGGGCTTCGACGCCGCCTGGGGAGGTCCGGGACAGATGTATGAACAACGCCTGGGCTCCAGGAGCCGGAACATGAATCCGTTCGCGTCCTTGTACTCGGCAGGCGTTCCCGTCTGCTTCGGCAGCGACAGCCCGGTGACGCCGCTGCGGCCCTGGGCCGCCATGAAGGCGTGCCTGGAGCACAACAGCCATGAACAGCGCATTTCCGCACGGGCGGCCTTCCTTGGCCACACGCGGGCGGGTTGGCGCGCTGCCAGGCACGCCAACCCGATGGCGGGGCAGCTGGTGCCGGGTGCGCCCGCCACCTTTGCGGTCTGGGAGGTCGACGAGCTCATGGTCCAGGTCGCCGACGGCAGGGTGCAGTCCTGGAGCACCGACCCGCGGGCCCGAACGCCCCTGCTGCCCGCCCTGGACACGGGCACCGCTCCGCGTTGCCTCCAGACCGTGCGGAACGGCCGGGAACTGTTTTCGGCTGGGGCCTTCCGCTCCTGACGGCGCCGTCGGACGCCGCAACAAACGGCGGCGCAGCTTCTCATTTGCCCCGCGCAGCCCCGCGAAAACCGGTCTTTGACCTGCGGCGATGCACGTAGCGGCAGGTCAGGTGGCGGTTGACAGGTCAGGGGCCGTCCGTAGCATTGAGGATCAACGGACGGATGCAATTGGACCGGTGTCTGTCTGGCCACTCCCGAGTCATTCGGAGCGCGGACGCCATCTGGCCATGTGCGGTGGTGGCATTCCGTGGGCGGGTCCATGGCGCAACAGAAAACAGTTCCCCTACCGGCACCGCGTAATCCGGAACTGGCCCGAGGCGCCTGGACCCGCCCGTGGCGTGCCCGGCCATCTCCGCGGCGCCAGCAGACGGCCGTCCGGGCAGCCGGGACCATTTCGGAAAACCGGGCCGCGAAACGTCCCTATAATGGAGAGTTGCGCTTTGCGAGTCGGGCGGTCCCGCCTCACTCCACGCGTGCTGACCGCTCCCATCCAGGAAAGGCCTCTCCCTGTGCGTGTCCTCACCATCATTCCCACCTACAACGAGCTGGAGTCGCTCCCCATAACGCTGGGTCGCCTGCGTTCGGCGGTGCCGGACTCGGACGTCCTCGTTGTGGACGACAACAGCCCGGACGGGACCGGGCAGCTGGCGGACAGCATCGCTGCCGAAGACAGCCAGGTTCACGTCCTGCACCGCAAGGGCAAGGAAGGGCTTGGTGCCGCGTACATCGCCGGCTTCAAGTGGGGACTCGCGGCCGGGTACGACGTCCTGGTCGAAATGGACGCCGACGGATCCCACCAGCCCGAGCAGCTTCCCCAGCTGCTGGACGCCGTGGAACAGGGGGCCGACCTCGCCATGGGCTCCCGCTGGGTGCGCGGCGGCAGCGTCGTGAACTGGCCGCTGTACCGGCAGGCAATTTCGCGCATCGGCAGCACCTACTCCCGGATCATGCTCGGCGTCAAGATCAAGGACGTGACGGGCGGCTACCGCGCCTTCCGCCGCACCACGCTGGAGAAGCTGAACCTGGACCAGATCGAGTCAGTCGGCTATGGCTTTCAGGTGGACCTGGCCTGGCGCGTCGCCAAGATGGGCCTGACGATTGTGGAGCGCCCCATCACCTTCGTGGAGCGCGAACTCGGCGCCTCGAAGATGAGCGGGAACATCGTGGTCGAAGCCATGCTCAACGTGACGAAGTGGGGCCTCACGGCCCGCTGGAACAAGCTGACCGGCAGGAAGCCTGCAGCCGGCCGGGAGTAGCCGCCGGCCAAAGCAAGGCCGGGCCCGCTGCACTGTGCAGCGGGCCCGGCCTTTTGTTTGCGGTTTGGGCTGGCTAGGCTGAGCGCCTCTCGCCACGACGTTCACGCAGAATGGTGAGGCGGTCTTCGAGGATCTGCTCAAGCTCTGGCAGCGACCGGCGTTCCAGCAGCATGTCCCAGTGTGTGCGGACAGCCTTTTCATTGCTGGTGTCGGGGCGTTCGCCATCAACGAGCAGCGCTTCCTTGCCGGTCTTGGAAACCCAGACAGGGGGAATTTCGGCTTCGGAGGAGAAGGTTACAAAAACCTGCTCGCCGTCCTCGCACCGGTACTCAACCCGCTGACGCGGAGCCGGCTCCACACCGGACTCGGTCTCCATGCTTTGGGCGCCAAGACGCATGCCCCGCAGGCTGCGATCGCTCATGATTTCTCCCTCTGGTCGGTTCGCGGAGCGGACTCCGCGCTAGCCGGAGGTTTCAAAGCAGCCTCCGGACTACGTTGTGCTCTACGTAGCATCACTAAATGCAACGCTTTGCCAAGCAATGTTGTTCCGGACGGAGTGATCCGGCCGGACAAATATCCCATTATACGGAATCACAGGTCCGGCGGCAATGCGGCAAAGGGAGGCGCGCCCACGGCGCACCTCCCTTTGCGTCAGCGTCCTAGGGCTGCGGCTGCTTTTCGGTGTCCTCGGACGGTCCGAACAGGTCCCCGGACCGCGGATCGGGATTGGTTCCGCCCAGCGCGTTGCCGATTCCCTTGAGCGCCTCGCCCACCTCGCTGGGGATGATCCACAGCTTGTTCGAAGAGCCCTCCGCGAGCTTGGGCAGCGTCTGGAGGTACTGGTAGGCCAGGAGCTTCTGGTCCGGATTGCCCTTGTGAATGGCGTCAAACACCTTTTGGATGGCCTGCGACTCACCGTCCGCGCGGAGAATGGCAGCCTTGGCGTCGCCCTCAGCCTTGAGGATGGCCGCCTGCCGCTGGCCTTCCGCCGTCAGAATGGCCGACTGCTTGGTTCCCTCGGCCGTGAGGATGGCGGCACGCCGGTCACGCTCGGCCCTCATCTGCTTCTCCATCGAATCCTGGATGGAGTGCGGCGGGTCGATCGCCTTCAGCTCCACGCGTGAAACGCGGATGCCCCAGCGCCCTGTGGCTTCGTCCAGCACGCCGCGGAGCTGGCCGTTGATCTGGTCACGGGATGTCAGTGCCTCTTCCAGGTTAAGTCCGCCAACCACGTTACGGAGCGTGGTGGTGGTCAGCTGCTCCACGGCCTGGATGTAATTGGCGATTTCGTACGTCGCCGCGCGGGGGTCGGTCACCTGGAAGTAGACCACCGTATCGATGGACACCACGAGGTTGTCCTCGGTAATAACGGGCTGCGGCGGGAACGAAACCACCTGCTCACGGAGGTCAAGCAACGGCAGCAGCCGGTCCACGAACGGGATCAGGAGGGTCAGGCCAGGATTGAGCGTCCGCTGGTACTTGCCCAGGCGCTCCACCACGCCGGCCCGGGCCTGTGGCACGATTCGCACTGCACGGACCAACACGATGATGACGAAAATAATCAGGACCACCATCACGAGAGTGACGGCGATTCCTCCTGGGTTATCCATACTTCTCCTTGTCCCCAACTTTCAGTGAAGCTGTACATGGCGGCTCAGCCGCCGGATCCACTGCAGCCGGAACGGCAGCAGCAGAAATCTAGACTGCCGGAACTACTGAACGGCGGATTCGGACTGAGGCGCCACGACCGCCGTCGCGCCTTCAATGGCAGCGACAACTACCCTCTGGCCCTCCGCAAGGACACCGGAATCGGAGCGTGCACTCCAGATATCGCCACCGATCTTCACCCGACCGCCGGTGGCGGTCACGGGTTCCATGACCAGTGCGGTCTCACCGATGAGCCGGTCAATGTTCGTTCGCTGTTCAGCCGGCCCTTTATGCAGGTGCTTCAGCGTGACGGGCCGCACGAAACCGATCATCAGCAGGGACACGACGCAGAAGACCACGATCTGCAGCCAGAAATCGGCGCCGGCAAAGTCCGCTACCACCGCCGCAAGTGCACCGCCGCCCAGCATGATGAAAAAGAGATCGAGGGTCAGCATCTCGACGGCGGCGAACACGAGGAAGACCGTGAGCCACAGTGCCCACCAGTTTTGGCCAAGCCATTCGAACATTCGATTCCCCCTTGATCCCGGGGGCTGCGAGGCAGACCCTCAGTGACTTTCTTCCATCCTAGACCGGTGGAGCGGCCCTGGGCAGGTGAGGGGCGCCCGGGACCAGAACGTGGCCAAGACGTTATTCGGCGGCTCCATCGCGGGGGAGGAAGACGCTGATGCGGAACCTGGCACTGACGGCGGTCACGGCCGGAAAGTCCGCCAGCCGCTTAGCCAGTGCAGCGCGGTCGGTGTGGTGGCCGGCCGGACCCATGAGGGCCAGATTGGCCACATCGGCGGGAGAGAGTTCCAGGCCAAGGTCCAGGTCCTGGGTGGACGACAGTTCAAAGTGGCCCGACAGCGAGCCGGCCAGCCGTTCGTCCTTGGCCGGCTCTATCCCGAGCATTCCGGCCTGGCTGGCGATCTCAGCGAGGTGGCCTGGCCGGGGCGTCACTACGACCAGCCGCCCCGACGGCCGAAGTACCCGGGCGAATTCGCCGGCGTTGCGGGGCGCGAAGACGACCGTCACGACGTCGACGGCGGCGTCCGCCAGCGGGATCGGCTGCCACACATCACCGACCAGGTTCACGGCCTCGGCGTTGAGCCGCGCGGCCCGGCGCAGGGCGAACTTTGAGATGTCCAGCCCGACGGCGGCCATGCCGTCCTCGTGCCCCGGAAGGTCAAGTATCGCGCGGAGGTAGTGGCCTGTGCCGGTCCCGGAATCGAGCACGGCCGGCTCCGGCCCCAGCAGCGCGGGCTCCGCCGCCGCGGCGACTGCCGCTGCCAGTAGGCGGTAGTGGCCGGCGTCGAGAAATGCCGTGCGGGCCGCCACCATCTCGGCGGTATCCGCCTCAAATGCGGTTCCTTTGCCGACCAGCAGGTTGAAGTAGCCCTGTTTGGCGGCGTCGAAGCTGTGTCCGTTGCCGCAGGCGAGTGCCTTGCTGCGGGTTTCCGGCGCGGATGCAGGCACAGGTGACAGCGGATCCCGGCATACCGGACAGAGCAGGGGTGGCAGGCGGAAAGGCATGCTGACAATCCTAGGGTGTGCCGGCCGGCCCTGACATGCTGGTGCGCGTCAGTTCTGGCGCCCGTCACTGCCGGCGCCCGCCGCGCCTTGGGTGAGAGGTGTTTCACACGCCTGCGGCGAGGCGCTAGGCTCACGTGGGTGAAGCCAGAACACCTGCCGCTGCTCAAATCCGTCTCCGCCCCTGCCGTCCACCCGGACGGTACGCGCGCCGTCGTCTCGGTGACCCGCCCCGATTTTGATGCCGATGACTACGTGGGCCAGCTATGGACCGTTCCGCAGGACCCCGAGAAACCGGCACGTCGGGTGACCCGCGGATACCGGGACATGGCGCCGGCTTTTTCGCCGGACGGCCGGGTCCTCGCCTTCCTCCGGACCGTGCCTGGCGGTAAGCCACAGCTGTATGTCGTGGAGGCGGCCGGCGGGGAACCCCAGGTGCTGACGGACCGGCCCCTGGGGGTATCGTCTTTCGCCTGGTCTCCTGATTCGCAGCGCCTCGTGTTTGGCTCGCGGCAGCCCGAGGCCGGCCGGTACGGCACCCTCGACGGTGTACCCGCCGGCGGTGAGGATGCGCGCTTCATCACGAGCTTCAAGTACCGGATGAACGGCGTGGGATACACGCAGGACAAGCCGCTCCAGCTGTTCGTCCTGGACGTTCCCGACCTGGGCGACGAGCCGAAGGTACAGCCTGCAGGACGTGCGGTAAAGGACAGCCAGGTCAGGAATACCGGAAGTGACTCCGGGGACAGCGACCCGTCCGGCGCCGCGGGTGGCCAGGCAGCAGGGGCCGCCGGCCTGCCGGAGACGAGGCAGCTCACCTCTGCAGCCACAGACCACACCGGTGAATCCTTCAGCAGCGACGGCCGGTGGGTGTACTTCGTGGCCGCGCTCCATGACGCGAGCGACGAGGATCTGGCCAGCGGGATCTACCGGGTCGCCGCCGGCGGCGGCGAGCCCGTGCCGGTGCAGGCGTCCAACACGGGGCCCCAGACTGTCAGTGGCGTCCGGGAGTCGCGGGACGGGAAGTGGCTGTTCTTCACCGCACAGGACCTGGGCGACTCCGGCCTGGATTTCGTCGCAAAAAACACGGTTCTGCACGTCATGCCGGCTTCAGGCGGAGAGGCACGGGCGCTCAGTGACGCAGAGAACATGGACGTCGCCGCGCCGGGCAGCCTCATCGGCCTGCGGGGCAAGGATGCAGCCCTGGTGCTGAACAACGCCCAGGGGACGGTGGAACTGCTCGAGTTCAGTGCCACCGGCAGCCATGCCCTCCTGGTTCACGGAGACAGGGTGGTTACCGGAGCCGGAGCAGCCGAGGAATCCTTGTTCATCAGCTTCTCGGACGCCGCGACCGCCGGCGATGTGGCCTGCCTCAACGACGGCCAGCTGCGGCTCCTGACTGATTTTTCGGCGGCCCTCCGGACGGAAGCCGGGATCATTGAGCCGCAGGCGCTGGTTGTCCCGTCCCCCGATGGCTACGAGGTCCACGGATGGGTGCTGATGCCGTCCGGGAAGGGCCCGCATCCGGTGCTGCTGAACATCCACGGGGGTCCGTTTTCGCAGTACACGGTGGCGCTCTTTGACGAGGCGCAGGTCTATGCGGAGGCCGGCTACGCGGTGGTGATGTGCAACCCCCGCGGCTCGTCAGGCTACGGCCAGGCTCATGGCAGGGCCATCAAGGAGCGGATGGGCACTGTGGACATGCAGGACGTGCTCGCTTTCCTGGAGGGCGCCCTGGAGAAGTTCTCTGCGCTGGACGCCGGGGCCCTGGGGATAATGGGTGGTTCCTACGGCGGGTACCTCACCGCCTGGACCATAAGCCAGGACCACCGTTTCAGGGCCGCGATCGTCGAGCGGGGCTTCCTGGATCCGGTCAGCTTTGCCGGCTCCTCCGACATCGGCTGGTTCTTCGGCGGCGAATACACTGGCACGTTGCCTGAGCAGGTGGCGGCTCAAAGCCCCATGGCCACCATCACCCAGGTGAGGACGCCCGCGCTGGTGATCCACAGCGAGGACGATCTACGCTGCCCGGTGGAGCAGGGTCAGCGGTACTTCACCGCCCTTAAGCTGCAGGGCGTCGACTCTGCCTTCCTGGTTTTCCCTGGCGAGAACCACGAGTTGTCCAGGTCAGGCACGCCGCACCACCGCCGCCAGCGGTTCGAAAACATCCTGGCGTGGTGGGCGCGGTACCTGCCGACGGCGGCCAACGGCGGCGGGCAGAATCCGGGCGCCGGGAACTAGCGGGGTTACGTCAGGAACCCCAGCTCCCGGCGTGCCCGGTCGATTCCCGGTTCAGTCCAGCGCGCCGCATATTCGCTGTTGGTGCTGAGGGACCGGAGCTCGGCCCTGTCGATGTACAGCGTTCCGTGCAGGTGGTCTGTTTCGTGCTGGACGATCCTCGCCTGCCAGCCGGTGAACTCCCGGGTCATGCTTTCTCCCGACGGCGTCTGATACTCGAGCCGGACGCTTTCCGGACGCTCCACCACGGCCTGCAGCCCGGAGAGGGACAGGCAGCCTTCGAAGAAGGCGGCTGTCCCGGACGACTGTGGGCTGTACGAGGGATTCAACATGGCGAAGAATTCGAGGGGCGTCCGGCTCCGTGCCGCCGCGGCATCCCTGTCGATGTCAAACTGGTCCTCGAGGACGGCGAGCTGCAGCGGAATCCCCAGTTGGGGCGCTGCCAGACCGACTCCGGGAGCCTCGTGCATGACCTTCCTCATCAGGCCGACCAGTTCGGACAGCTCCGTCGCGTTCAGTTGCCCCTCGAAGGGAGCGGAGCGCTGCCTCAGGACCGGGTGGCCGGCCTGGACGATGGGCGGCAGTGCGTCCATCGCCAGCAGTTCCTGCACGGTCTCCCGGATACGGGCAGGACTGTAGGACGTGGGCGGGGATGCGTGGCTCATGAAGCCAGCCTAACGGGGCAACTGCATGGTGAACCGCCTGGCCACCAGGGCATTAAGGGCCGGCACCGCAGCCGCCCGGGCGATGGCCGCGTTCCGTGCGCGAAGCCGGGCGCCGGACAGGGGCCTGCCCAGGGCCATGTTCACCTCGGCCTGGCGTTTCGCCCCAGCCGCCGCCCGTCGCCGTGAGGCATCGAACCGGCGAAGGTCGCTTCCGCATGGCCGCCCCCGCAGGGCGGCCATGATGACGGGCAGCAAGGATTCGGCATCCAGCCAGCCAAGGTTCATGCCCTGCCCGCCGATGGGGCTGATTTCGTGGGCTGCGTCCCCGATGAGGGCAGTTCTTCCGTCGACCATGCGGCTGGCCAGGCGTGAGCGGACTCCGAAGTTGCTCAGCATCGTGTTGGCGCCGGCGTCCACGGTGATGCCCGTCCGTTCTTTCACCAGGCCTGCCAGCAGGCGCGCGTCGGGACGGAGCGGCGGGCCGGACAGCCTCACCACCCAGCGGCGCACACCTCCCGGCAGGGGAAAGGACTCAACAATCCCGCCGGCTTCGAGGAACAGGGCAGCGTCCTCGCCGTATGGACTGGAATCAGGAAAATCACCCATCAGGTAGTGGTCCGGGTAGCGTGTCTCCAGGGCGCTCAGCCCCAGCAGCCGCCTCACCATCGAATTGGCGCCGTCGGCACCCACGGCAATCGCAGCGGACATCCGTTGCCGGGTCCCCGCGACGGTGGCGTCGACGGTCACCCGGGCGCCGTCGTCGTACATGTCCGTCACCTCAGCGCCGCGAAGCAGGGCCTTGCCGTCCAGCTCCAGCAGCCGGGCCTCAAGGACCGCCTCCGTAACGGGCTGGGGTACGGCCAGAACAAACGGAAAGCGGTCCGATACCGGCGCGAAGTGCATGTGAGCAATCTCCCGGCCGGCCCAGACGGCAAGGCCGCGGCGGATGCAGACCCCGCGGGCGACCAGGGGAGCCGAGGCGCCGACGCGGTCCAGTGCGGCAAGGGCCGGCGGATGGATTCCGATGGCCCTCGTGTGTGCGTTCCGGCCGGTGCGCTTTTCAAGGATCCGGACCTCTGCGCCTTCCTGCAGCAGCAGCGCGCCGAGGTACAGCCCCACGGGACCGCCGCCGACGATGAGGACGTCAGTCACGGTCGGCGTCCGGGCTGTGGGTGAGCACGCAGTGGAAGGGGGAGTGGCGTTCAGCCCGCCATCCCGCCGGAACGACGGCGGCAAGTTCCGCAACGGTGTAGCTGCGCCTGATGGAGGTCAGCCCGTCGCGGCGGATGTACGATCCGGTCATCGGCAGTGCGCCGGCGGCAAAAAGCGCGTAGGCGAGGGCGTTGCGCCGTAGGTCGTTGTGGACAGCCAGGCGCCGGGCTAGCTTCACGGAATCGGTGAGCAGGCCCTGGAGTTCGCCGTCGGTCAGGTGGTGCAGCACGTGGTTGGAAATCACGAAGTCGAAGGTCTCGCCGTCCGCGACGAGCTCTGCACTGGTGGCCTGCCGGAACCGCACCCCCTGCACGGGCATCCTGTGCTCGGCGAAACGGTATGCGCGGGGATCGGGGTCGATGCCCGTGATGTCGAGCCGGAAGCCGTCCCGGGCCGCCCAGTGGGCGAGCATCAGGGCCAGGTCCCCGCCGCCGCAGCCGATGTCCAGCAGCGTGGCCGGGACGGCAGGCGACAGCAGCGGCCTGAGCCTGCTGCGGTAGAGGCCCTGCCAGCCGGAAATGGCACGGTTGACCAGTGCGAACTGGCGATAGGTGCGGTCGAGGCGCTCCGGATCGCAGTCGGCCCGGTCCATGTCCTCAACAGCGTTGGCGTCTCGCGCGCCGAGCATGCCCACGGCGGGTCAGGCCAGGGACGATTCGGCCTCGTCCGCGAGCCGGTGGTCTGCCGGCGCTTCCAGCGGCTGGCCAATCCTCGTGAACAGCCCTGTCTCCACCGTCAGCCCGGGCCCAAATGCCATGGAGCAGACGCGCTCGTCCCGGCTCTGCGGCGGAAGGTCGAGGATGTGCCGGAGCACAAAGAGCACCGTGGCGCTGCTCATGTTGCCGTAGTTGCGAAGTGTTTCGCGGGCGGGGACGAGCTGTTCATCGCTGAGGCCCAGCCGAGACTGCACCTTGTCCAGGATGCTGCGGCCGCCGGGATGGATGGCCCAGTGCGGGATGTCCCGGTAGGGGAGTTCCCTGAGTGAACCGTCCCTGGCCAGCAGCGGTTCCAGGGCGCCAATGATGTGGTCGTCGATGATGTGCGGAACGTAGTTGCCCAGGACCATCTCGAACCCCTCGTCGCCGATGTTCCACGCCATGGAATCCTCACCGACCGGCGTCAGGACAGTTTCGAAGTGGTCCAGCTGCAGGAGCGCCCGTGATTCGGGTACTTCGCGCGCGGTCACGACGGCGGCGGCGGCGCCGTCCGCGAAGAGCGCCGAGCCCATAATGGTGTCGGGATCGTTGGAGGTGCGGACGTGCAGCGAGCAGAGCTCCGCACACACGACGAGGACCACAGCCTCGGGGTCCGCCTCACAGAACGACTTCGCTGCCCGGAGTGCGGGGAACGCGGCGTAGCACCCCATGAAGCCCAGGTGGTACCGCTGCACCGCAGGGTTGAGCCCCAGGGCCCGGACTATTTTGTAGTCCGGGCCGGGGTTGAAAAACCCGGTGCAGGAAACCGTGATCAGGTGAGTTATGTCAAGTGGATCGATGCCGGCACAGTTGGAGACGGCGGAGGAAGCGGCCTCGATGAAGAGCTTGGTGGCCTCCCGGGCGAACAGGTCATTGCGTTCCTTCGTGCTGGGGCTCCGGAGCAGGCCCGTGGCGGGGTCGAAGAACCTCGGGTCGTCCGAGCGTGAATCCAGCGTCAGTTCCTGGACGGCCGTGTAGCGCGTGTCGATGGCGGCCGAGTCGAAGCAGGTGGCAACCAGCCGGGAGCCGAGTCTCGTCAGGCCGGGTTGTGCGGCGAACACGTCCCGGGCCTCCGTCTGAATGAGCATCGTAGGCGGAACAGCTGTCTCGAGGGCTCTCACGTAGACCGTCATGGGTTTCATTCTTAACGAGAGCGCCAGTTAAGACAATGGATTGGGCTGACGTTCGCTGGCGCGTTCTGAGCGGGTCAGGGTGCTGGGCTTTCCGGCTATTTCTAGATCTCGTAGCGCAGAAGTCAGGCACGCTGCACGGGAGTTCCCGCAGCTACTTCTACCCCGGTGAGTTTAACGCCGATAATGCACATTATGTAAAGTAATACTCTGCAGAGCCTCTCCCGCTGAGTCCAGAGTCTTTCCTTTCTCGGTGCCGGATCGTTCGGCTTCGACTGCGTTCCTCTTGATCGCTAGCCCGCCAGACCACTGAGCAGATTGATGGTGGCGGCCAGGATGACCGTCCCGAAAACATCCCGACTTCAGCGTGAACCCGGCACCTGGGGTCCACGATGCGCTATCCCACGTGCACCCGTGCACCCCGGGGCGTTTAGTGACGTCGGGGTCGGCTTCTCACAGCACTTCACGTGTGACGGGGGATTTTTCGCCTTCTCATTGCAGCTCCCCTGCACACCTCATCGGTGAGCCTGGCCGTTTTTACGTCGACAGATGAGCGCGAGGTGTGGGGTGCGGCAGGACAGGATCTATCTTGATCAACTATTGATCGTCGATGGTGAGGTCCTTGAGGTTGGGCGTGCAGTCTGTTTGGTACCGGCAACGAAAACCGGTCTTTCGCAGCGTTGTCGACCTGGTCTTCACGAGCATGGAGTGGTCCGGGGTGACACGCTACGCCTACACGTCCCCTCCGTCGTCTGTGGCCCCCCAAGCACGCGGCGGAGGGGGCCCGACCGGAAGGAAAGGCGCCATGCCAGCAGTTAACGGGACAGCGATGAGACATAGGCACGAAATCAGAAGTGAGCGTCCGAAGCCGGTGCTGGATGCACAACACCTCGAGAAACTCACCGAAGAGTCCTCATGGGAGGTCGCAGAGTCCTTCGCCACGGAGTACACCGCCCTTCTCCCCCGGCGCGTTGACCGGATCGTCCGCACGGTTACTGTCCGGGACCGGGACACCGCCATGGATGCCTTACTTAGCCTGAAAGCGACGTCGTGGCTTGCCGGCGCCCTGCGGATGAACCAGCTGTGCCGCGAACTGGAGCTTGCCCTCGCCCTGAGGGATGTCGCTGCAGTGGCATCCATTGTGCAGGACATCGAGCAGCACCTTCCGCACCTTCAGGAGGCCCTCGCCGGCCGTCGGCGCCACCCCCTGGCAGCGTCGTCCCTGGCCGCACTTCCCCGCTGATGGACCAGGCATGTCGCGAGACTCGGGGTTCTTCTCCCCTGCGCTAGGTTTTCCCGAGATGGTTGCAGGGCCGTGGCGGCTAGCCACGCACCATCATCCTCGACCTCACCGGCCGCACTGTTGTCCCCCGCGCTGCGGTGGGGCCGGCGGCGGCTGGGGGGAGAGAGCCTGGTCTCAGAGGCTCTCGTCGCCGCCGGCCCGAATCCAGTCAACCCTGAAACCGCATCTTGTACACGAGTGGTCCCTACCCGATTCTTGCGGGTTAACCCTACGCTTCTGCGCAGGTCGGGTTATTTGATGACGTTCGACAGCTTGAGCTGTAAATTGCTGACAATCGTCACAGAAATTGGAGACCCCCCGCGTGTCGGGAGTAGCGTCGCACTATGACTCCAGGACGCTTCAGCTCACCTCCCCTTGCCAAGCCCTTGCCCCCTGTGGATGGCCGCGAGGTGCACCAACAGCGGCTGGCTTCCGGTTACGGCGCACGGTCCAGCAACAGCGGACTCGTCCCGTTGACCGTGGCCCGGCGTGCGCCCAAGGAAGACGACGTTGAGATAGCGGTTGAGTATTGCGGACTGTGCCACTCCGACGTGCATGCTACGAGGGGGAATGGAGCGCCCCCAAGTATCCGCTTATTCCCGGGCACGAAATTGTTGGCCGTGTTAGCCGTGTAGGCTCCGCCGTCGACGACCTCTCCGTTGGCGAGCTGGTAGGCGTAGGGTGCATGGTCGATTCCTGCCGTGAATGCGAAAGATGCCTTGATGGGTTTGAGCAGTATTGCGACACGGGCGTCGTCAGTACTTATGGTGCAGCCGACCCGAGAAATAAAGGAGCCATCACTCAAGGCGGTTATTCCTCCTCGGTGGTCGTGGACAGGCGCTACGTGCTCCGTGTCCCAACCAACCTTGCCCCTGCCGCCGTTGCTCCCTTGTTGTGCGCAGGGAGCACCACCTATTCCCCGCTGCGGCACTTCGGTGTCGAGGAGGGCGACGTCGTGGGTGTTGTGGGGCTCGGAGGCCTCGGACACATGGCAGTGAAGCTTGCCAAGGCGATGGGGGCTAAAGTGAAGGTCTTCACAACCTCAGAGGCCAAGATCGCGGCGGCCAAGGACCTGGGAGCCGACGACGTTGTTCTGTCCAGGGACGCTGCATCTATGGCCGCGGCCGAGGACAGTATCGACGTCATCATCGATACTGTAGCGGCCCCGCATGATCTCAACCCATACTTTCGGACTCTCCGCCTGGAGGGTGCCCTGTTCCAGCTGGGCCTGCCTTCTGAGCCCATGCCGCCGGTCAATCCCTGGATCCTGAGCCGCCGCCGGATCGCATACTCCGGCTCGTACATCGGAGGCATCGCTGAAACACAGGAGATGCTGGACTTTTGTGCCGAACACGGAGTGGTTTCCGATATTGAGATTGTCTCCGCGGCGCAGCTGAATGATGCTTATGACCGGATGGTTGCCGGCGACGTCAAGTACCGGTTTGTCCTGGACACCAAGACTCTCCCGGCACCGGCGACCAAGGCAGAGGCATGAGGGCAAAAACTTATTCGCTTTAGTTAGTCCCGCTCCACATGCTAATGGCAAGATAGGCGCCGAAAGTGGCTACCCCGATTATTGCCCCCACCAGGGCCTGACCCAAAGTGTGGTGTCGGAGTGAAGTGCGGCTGTAAACCATCAGAGGCGGCAGCACGAGTAAGCAAGCGAAGGCTGAACCGAACTCCAGCACCCACCACAAGACACCGAAAGTCAGGACGGATACATGTGCGGACGCGTTCAGCCAGACTCGGGCGCCCGCAAGCATTAAGTTTCCCAGAATGAGACTCACCAACGTCTCGAAGACAGGATGCGGAACCCGCAGAAGAACGACCAAGATCGTTCCAACGACTATCAGGGAAGACACGGCAGCCGTCTTGAGTTTCAGAGGGATATCCAGGCTCCCCGCGATCCAGGGAAAGGTCTTGTACACAATCCCAGGAAGGACGACAGTGCCCAGGGCAATAGCCGCGATGCCGAGAACATTCAGACCGGCTTTGGCCGCGGCAGCAACAACGATGACAAGAAGAACCGCAGCAGGCGGCAGCAGTCGGGAAAAGCTAGCTGCCAGAAGTGACAGTGTTGACGAGTGGATCTGAGGGCGCAATCTTCTCCTCGATTTAGAACACGTGTTTGGGGTCGACAGTGGACGTTGCGTACTCCGGACGACCGAGCGGCCTATAGGACTGGATGGTGATGCCCCGGGACGTGGTCCGTGAGCCTACCAGATCGAGCGCGAGGTCCCGGCCGGAATCCGGGAACAGCCGTGTGCCTTGGCCGACGACGGGATAGGTGACCAGGTCGAGCTGGTCGACGCCACGTACTTGGGCCGGCTGTTCAGGGCAGAGGCAATCGGGGTGGTGCTCGGATCAGCCATCGCGCCCCAATAGCCAGCGAAAATCTCGTATGTCTGCCGGCCAAAGAGAAACGCGAGCCGCACTGCCATAGGCCTGGTTGAGATAGTCCCCCGCCTCGGTGTCGAGAAGTGGCATGGCCCGTCCGCCGCGTTCGAAGCCGCCGCTGCGATCGTCGTCAGGTCGGCCTAATCCCTGCATCACACCGTCCACCGAGACATTGGTGGTTGTCGTTAGCCTCATGTCGTGTCACCCCCGCCGGACAGTAGCCGCGCCCCCTTCTGGATCCGCCAACTTGCTACAGACAAACCACTTGCGGGAGCTTGGGGAAGACGAGATCGTCACCGTCGCCTCGTTGGTGATTCGAAAAGCCGGTTCTGCCGTCACCCCCGCCGGATCGTCCCGGCGCCCTGATGGAACAGGGTCCGCCCCGCTCCCCCACCTTGCAGCTGTGGAACGGCACCTGCCATTATGGCAACGTGAACAGGCCTGTTGGATACTGGGTCAAGCGGCTGGACGTGGCACTGGAGACGCTGCTCGATGCCACGCTCGCCCGGCTCCGCCTGACCAGAAGACAATGGCAGGTCTTCAACACTCTCAGCTCGGGCCCTGCCACACCCGCCGAATTGGCGGATGCGCTGCGCCCATTCAACCAATCCAGCGGCGTTGACGCACAGGAACGGGACATGGCGACACTCGTCCGAAGGCAGCTGGTGTTCCTACAGGACGGCTACCTCACGTTAACAGAAGCAGGTAGGGCACTGCACGCCCAAGCAGCCGGTCTGGTGGAAGCCACGCGACGTGATCTCAGCGCGGGAATCGGAACCGATGAATACGCCATGGCCGTCAGCGTCCTCGAACGCATGTGCAACAACGCAGACCGCATCACCAATGCTAAAGACGGGACGCCCTGTTAAGATGCCGTCAATGAGTCGGCGAGCCTAAGGAGCCCCGATGATGGAGGCATCCCAGCCCTGGACACCCAGAGATCCTTGGTGGGTCAGGGACAACCTGCGGGAGGCTATCGACCGCCTCGTGGACTTGGGATATATCGTCGCCGGCGGGCAGGGCGAGGACCCTGAGCTGATCGACCCAGGCGGCTCAGCCGTGGAAACCTGGCGCGAGGATTACCCGTACCACGAGCGGATGACCCGGGCGGAATACGAAATCGAGAAGTACCGGTTGCAGATCGAGTTGCTGAAGTTCCAGTATTGGGGCCAGGACAACAACCGCAGGAACGTGATCGTTTTCGAAGGCCGTGACGCTGCCGGCAAAGGAGGGACGATCAAACGCTTCACGGAACACCTCGATCCCCGGTCGGCACGCACGGTCGCCCTCGGCAAACCATCCGACCGCGAACAGGGCCAGTGGTACTTCCAGCGCTACGTCCAGCACCTGCCAACCGCCGGAGAAATCGTCATGTTCGACCGCTCTTGGTACAACCGGGCCAACGTCGAAAAGGTGATGGGGTTCTGCAGCGAGGAGGAATACCGCACCTTCATGAACCAGGCCCCCATCTTCGAAAAGATGCTGGTTGACGCTGGCATCCACCTGAACAAATTCTGGTTCTCGGTGACCAGGCACGAGCAGCGGACACGCTTCGCTATCCGACAAATCGACCCTGTCCGGCGTTGGAAGCTCTCACCCGTTGATCTTGCCTCGCTGGACCGGTGGGACGAATACACCGACGCCAAGGAACAAACGTTCCTTCATACGGATACCGACCATGCGCCGTGGATCACCATCAAATCCAACGACAAGAAGCGGGGCAGGATCAACGCCCTGCGCTACTTCCTCAACCAGTTTGACTACGAAGGAAAGGACACCTCAGTCGTGTACGATGCCGACCCGCTGATCGTGCGCCGAGGCCGCGAGGCCGGTGGAGACTGAACTGTCCCGTCCGGGCGGTCTATGACCTGCCCAAGCCTTACGCGTCAGCCAGCCGAACGGCACGTCATGCGCATGAGACTACGACGTCGATACCGGGGCCAAGAGTCCGGCGGCGCCTGCGACCGAAAGGACGGCACGGAGATGATTGGCCCTGGTCCAGGGGCGTTCGTAGCTATGCCACTGCCCTTCCAGATGACCATGAATGGAGGTCGCACAGCGTTCTCATTGATTTGTGCCATGGTCGCGATCGCTTCGCCGGGCTGCCGGCGGCACAGGGCGGCCATCACTACCGCCGAGAAGGCCAGGTAAAAGCCGCCGACCAGCGCGGAGCCGGTCCCGGCGGCGACCGGCAACCACTCGCTCACAGCCGGGCCTCGGCGACCGCGACGTCGTGCCAATCAAAGCGAGAAGGCGAGCATGGTGTACGGATCCGCACGGGCGACCGTCAGCCAGGGAAGCCCGCCACAGCTCCTCAGCACCGGGCAGGCAGCGACGGTACGTGGCCCTTCCCCGTACGTGGTGGCCGATGCCGCCGAGCGGGCGCCCACGGTACTGATCGGCCGCGGCCAGTCCTGCTGCACGCCGACCGGCGGCCATCTGGAGCCCACAATGGCCCACGGGGTGCGAACCTGGGGCAACGCCGCCCACGGGGAAACCGTCCTGCTGATCGGCACCTACCAATCAGAAGCGGCGGCCGGCCGGCTGGTGACCTCCGTGCTCCCGGACTTGGCAGTCTTCACTGAAAAGGAAACCGATCCGGCACTGCTCCAGATGCTCGAGCGAGAGCTCACCTCCCCCGGACTGGGGCAGGCGAGTGCTTTGGACAGGGTTCTGGATTTGCTGCTGCTGCACCTCGTGCGCGTCTGTGGTGACCGGGCCGAGTTCGACGTCCCAAGCTGGGCAGCAGGCACCCGCGACCCCTGTCGTTGCCCAGGCACTGACCCTGCTGCACGAGGAGCCGGCCGTGCCGTGGACCGTCGCGGAACTGGCCCGGAGGTCGAGCGTCTCCCGGGCTACCCTGGCTGCCCGGTTCCACACCGCCGTCGGGCAGCCGCCAATAACCTATCTCACGGTCTGGCGCCTGGCTCTGGCAGCTGACCGACTGGCCAGCAGTACCGCCACGACTGCCGTGATCGCCGCCGAGGTCGGCTACAGCAACGCCTTCACGTTCAGCACCGCCTTCACCAGGGCCTATGGCAAAAGCCCGACCAGCTACCGCCGTGCCAGGCGCGGCTAGCTGTCCACAGGCAAGGATGGGTCCGGAGCCTGTCAGCCGAGCAGTTCGGGGCGCTCTTTGACAGCCCGCATGCACCAATGACTCTCTGCGGTGCCAGCCCGGAACGGTGGACCGACCCGATCAGGGCGTACGCCCTTCCACCTGCGGGAGGGCGGCGTGTGTGTCAGGCGTCCGCCCCGGTTGCATCTTCCAGTGTCGCCGGGGCGAAGATGGCCGCCGCCACGTCTTCCCGAAGGAAATAGTTCCGGCGTTCCAAGGGCTCCAGACTGCCGCGCACGACGTAGTAGCCTCGGCCTTCCCCGGGTCCACCCGCGGCCCGGTCGAGGGCATCGACCATGTCCCTGTCCAGGCGCTGGTCCGGGCCACGGTCCTGCAGCACAGCAAGATCTTCCGGCAGCAACGCACTGATGAGTCCCTGAATATCCGTCATGGTAGCTTCCTCGCCGGCACCGCTGGAACGATAACTGATTCCCCCGCGGGCGTGTCCGGGGGTGCCCTGGCCGGTTGCGTCCACAGCGATTCTAGGACCCGGAAGACTTCGCGGCCAGACTTGGCATGGCACTCCCGCCGTGGTAATCAGGGGTTTTAGACACGTCGGACCCTCCATGCCCGTTACCGAAATGTGACTTTTGGTGCGCGGGTGGGCTAGCCTGTAGCGGTGCCCCGGTTCATGCCGGGCATTCCCGGGCAGAATGCCGAGCCCTGCCGCTGACCGGGATCCGTTCGCAATGACATCTGGCAGGGACGGGGGAACCACTTCTTTACCGGCCTTGGTATCCAAGGCCTAGGGGTTAAGTCCACGCGCTCCGATTCACGAGGAGGCAGGACCGGGTGACCTCCCACCCGAACCCGACAGCTCACCCCGCAGGCATGGGAGAGGCAATCCACCATGTCACGTAAGTCCATTTCCGCGCGCCACCGCGCCACCCCCACGGCGTCCATCGCCCTGCGGGGCCTGTCGTATTCCATCAAGTCCAACGCCGCATCCATAGCCAAGCCCGCGGCAGCAGCGGCTGCTGCGTCCGGACTGCTCTTCGGCGTAGGAGCACCGGCACAAGCAGGCACCTACGCTCCCGAGGCCACGGGCAGCACCAGCGCCCAGGCGCAGACCGCACCCCAGGTGCCGGCCGCCCAAAGCCTGGCACCGGTAGGAGGATCTGGCGTAGCAGGCGCATCACACACTGTTGTACCTGGCGACACGCTGGGGGCGATCGCAGCACGCCACGGCGTGAGCCTCGATGCAGTAGTCGCCGAGAACAACCTGTCGCTGGCCTCGGTAATTTACCCCGGCGACCAGATCCTGATCCCGGGTCCCGGACAGCCTGCAGCAGCACCGCAGGCACCCGCTGCCCCGGCTGCGCCGGCAGCACCCCCCCAGCCGGCCGGCATGGGAATCTACCACGCATCGTCGTCGGTCACGCCGGCACCGGCTGCTCCCGCCAGCGGCGTCGGCGCCTCCCTCGTGGCTTCAGCCCGGGCACAACTGGGCGCCACTCAGGACTGCACCATCCTGGTGGAACAGGCCCTGCGCTCCGTCGGCAAATCGGTCGGAGACCTCGCTCCCCTGCAGTTCCACCAGTACGGCACACCGGTGTCCACGCCGCAGCCCGGCGACCTGATGATCCGCGCCGGACACGTCGCGATCTACATCGGCGGCGGGCAGGCCATCAGCAGCGGCATGAATGGCGTCAACGAAACCATCGTCCACCCTGCCTCCTGGCTCGGAGGCTCTACTTTCGTGCGGGTAAACGCCTAAAACGTCAGAGCAAGCATAGACAGTGGCAGGTGCAGCAGCGCCTGCCACTGTCGTATCTGCCAGGGCTGCGCACGGGCCTGACGACGACGGGTCCTCCGGCACAAGTTCCGGAGGACCCGTCGAGCCCTGTCTACCTCAAGTCACGGCAGTGTCGGCCTGGTCAGCCTGCGGGTTTCAGTGCGGTTCGCCAGGCGGCGACGGCCTTGGCGGTGCTGAGGGTCCAGGTGGCGGTGCCGGTGGCGCCGGCGGTGGCCTGGGTCCTGTCGGCCTGCTCGTTGACCTGCCCGCCGCTGGTTTCCCAGCGTTCGGTCCAGCCGGTGGGCGGGGTGGCTGCGGGGTTGGAGCTGTCAAAGCCGAGGCCGCCGATCAGCATCGCGCCGTTGCTGGCCGTGGTGACGCTGCCGACGGCGATGCTGGTCGCCGAGAAGGTGGCGTTGACGGCGGTGGCCACGGTGCTGTCCAGCGGCGTGGTGGTGTTCACGCCGGTGTAGGCGGTGATGCCGCCGCCCCACTTCTGAGCGGTGCTCAGCGTCCAGGTGTAGCTCGTCGGGTCAGCGGAGCCAACGACCCGGTAGTAGGCGAACACGCGGGCGCCGGTGCCGATGGAGAGCCCGCTGGTGATCGCGGTCCAGCCGGACGGGACAGCAACCGTGGGGTTCTTGTCGGCGGTGAAGGACGCAACCAGGACGTCACCGGCCGCCCGGCCGGTCGGGGCCGGCAGGGAGACGGTGGTGGTCGCCGTTTCGGTGGACGCGGTCCTGAAGCTGCGCACGGCGATCCCGGGGCTGGTGCTGACCGGGTTGACGGTGATCGTCGTCGTGCTGGAAGTCGACCCGGCGGCGTTGGAGGCGGTCAGCTTCGCCGTGTAGCTCCCCGCCGTGAGGTAGGTGTGGGACGGGTTCTGCGAGGTTGACGTGGCGCCGTCACCGAACTCCCATGCCCACGACGTCGGCGAACCGGTGGAGGTGTCGGTGAAGTTCACCGCCAGCGGGACCGTGCCCGAGGTCGGCGTCGCGGTGAACGACGCGACCGGCGCGGTCGGCCCGGGCGGCGGCGCCGTCCCGCCCGGTTTGAGGGCGGTGCGCCAGGCGGCGACGGCTCTGGCGCTGCTGAGGGTCCAGGTGGCGGTGCCGGTGGCACCGGCGGTGGCCTGGGTCCTGTCGGCCTGCTCGTTGACCTGGCCGCCGCTGGTTTCCCAGCGCTCGGTCCAGCCGGTGGGCGGGGTCGCAGCCGGGCTGGAGCTGTCGAAGCCGAGGCCGCCGATCAGCATCGCGCCGTTGCTGGCGGTGGTGACGCTGCCGACGGCGATGCTGGTCGCCGTATAGGTGGCGTTGACGGCGGTGGCCACGGCACTGTCCAGCGGCGTGGTGGTGTTCACCCCGGTGTAGGCGGTGATGCCCCCGCCCCACTTCTGCGCGGTGCTCAGGGCCCAGGTGTAGCTCGTCGGATCGGCGGAGCCAACGACCCGGTAGTACGCAAACACCCGGGCGCCGCTGCCGATCGAGAGCCCGCTGGTGATCGCGGTCCAGCCCGCCGGGACAGCAACCGTGGGATTCTTGTCCGCGGTGAAGGACGCCACCAGGACATCCCCGGCCGCCCGGCCCTCCGGAGCAGGAAGGGAAACCGTGGTGGTCGCCGCTTCGGTGGACGCGGTCCGTGTGCTGCGCACGGTGATCGAGGACGAGGTGCCGCCGTCGGGGTTGACGGTGATCGTCGTCGTGCTGGAATCGGAGCCGGCGGCGTTGGTGGCGGTCAGCTTCGCCGTGTACGTCCCGGCCGTGTCATAGACATGGGACGGGTTCTGCGAGGTTGAGGTGGCGCCGTCACCGAACTCCCAGGCCCACGACGTCGGCGAACCGGTCGAGGTGTCCGTGAAGTTCACCGTCAACGGGACCGTGCCCGAGGTCGGCGAGGCCGTGAACGACGCGACCGGCGCGGTGTCCCCGGGCGGGGTGCCCAGGCTGCGGTCCGAGAACCAGTAGCGCTTGTTCACGTGGTCGGTGGCCATCACGACGATCCCGGTCGTGGCGTTCACGCTC
>NZ_JCAXEA010000027.1:0-67072 GCF_059759125.1 Arthrobacter sp. GQ119
TTATGAAGAATTCTTCATAACAACCAGGCTCCCGGCTCGGTGATCCAGGGACGGTGGACCCGCTTGTTCCCGCGCCGGTAAGCGTCTTTGACTTGGGCGACGGCGCGGCGGGTGGAGCGGTCCGAGCCACGGTAGCCCATCGCGGCGAGCTTGGCATGGACGACATCGGCACGGATCCGGCCCTTGGACTTTTCGACCCATTCCTCGATCTTCGGCAGCCACGCGTCGGTGACGCGGCCACGCTCGGTCGCGGCGCCCGGTGCACGTCCTGCGTCACGGGCCTGCACGAGCCGGTCAACAGTGTGGTGGGAACAACCTGATAGCTCCGCTGCACCGCGCAGCGACTTGGTCAGATCATAAGCAGCAAGAATTTTCACGGTTTCTAGGGCATCCTTCATTCAGGGCCTCTTCCTGTCAGCGGATTCGATTCGACACCGACATCCAAACGGGAAGAGGCCCCCGCCGTCTTACGACACGGCGGGATAAGCGAACAATGCGGACAAACCAAACGGCCACAACTGGGCAGAAATTATGGCCATACGCGGGCAGTCCCGGTGGCCATCAGCGGGCAATTCCGAGGCCATCTACGGGCAGTTTTTCATGGCCGCCAACACCTCACCGTGGCAAGTCCCGTGTCGGCGAGCCGTCAGCGTAGCGGCGCTGGATGAGGGGTGTCTCACTCACCGCCTGCACTACGGTCTCTCCGGTCGTACTTGAGGACCTTCAGAAGGCGGGAGCCGCCAAGAGCCGCTCCCTTGTCCATGACCATCTGGAAGTTGAACCACGGAGAGCATCCGAAAACGGCGAACCCGGCCCGCGGACGGATCGCCGACACCCAAACGAGCGCAAACGAGCATGCAAGGACACCAATATCGCCCTCGCCACCACATGCTCATGTGTTGGCAATCTCCGGCATACGATGGACTCCCCCGGCCTGACCGAGTTCGGCCGTCAAGTCGGAGCGAGCCAGCGCACGTTCTCCCGAATGTTCCGAGACGAGGTTGGGATGGGCTACACCGTGGGGCGCAACCAGCTCCGACTGCAGTTGGCGACCCTGATGCTCGCTGGGGGCAGGACGGTTACTCAGACTGCCAGCGCCTGTGAGTACTCCTCCGCCAGCGGGTTCGTCACGATGTTCCGCGCGGCCTTCAGGCAAACCCTCTCGGTTGCGACGGCCTTGCTCGCGGCCGCAGGCAGCGTCATCGGGCTGCTTTGACAGGAGCACATCCACCGGCACGAGACGCCGGACCTCTCGGATACCGCCATCGCCCAGGACGTGGTGAACCTTTTCATCGTTGCACCACTGATGCTGTTCCTTGGCGCCTTTGCCCTGCTGCTGCCCGGGGTTCCGGTCGGCGGGCCGCGCGCGGCTGGACTTGTCAGCGGACTACGCTGGGCCTTCGGATTCCAGCTGCT
Organism: Arthrobacter sp. GQ119; assembly: GCF_059759125.1. Taxonomy (NCBI): domain Bacteria; kingdom Bacillati; phylum Actinomycetota; class Actinomycetes; order Micrococcales; family Micrococcaceae; genus Arthrobacter; species Arthrobacter sp. GQ119. The sequence goes on from NZ_JCAXEA010000027.1 coordinate 1,417, forward strand.
TCAGGCCCATGCGCAAGGAGCTTGCCACGGGCGCACCCCGCGTCGCGACGATCAGGAACGCGGCAACCCGCCCCGCCACGCTGGTCGGAGTCCGGTTCCACGTGATGTGAATGCGTGATCCGTCCGACCCGTTCGGCTTGATCCGCGCGCTCACGTAACTGCCCGGTGCGCAGAAATTGCTCTCGCGCACGGTCCAGGTCACCGCTTCGGGATCTGACCAGTCATAGTGTTCCTTGGCCCAGATCGCGCCGCCGGGAGCTTTGCTTCCCTCCCTGATGTCCGCATACGTATCCCCCACCTCGTACACCTCGTACAGGGGCGCATAAATGCCGGGCCAGATCTCCGGTCGGCGTGGGCTGAAGTCCAACAGGGCTTCTCGTATTTTCCCCGGCGGGACGGGGGAATCCACAACCACTTCCACTTTAGGCATTCCGGCCCCTTCCATGATGCTTCCAGTATCAACATTTCCCATAGGCGCACAAGGGCAGAGCGCGATGCTCGCTGCGGTCCTCGCGTACACCAAGGCGGAGACCGCCCGTTGTCAGGGGATCGAATTGAATTATCTGACCCGCAGCTGCGACGAGGCCCAAAAGAGACGCCAGCAAGCGCAAATACCTGCGCCGCGCGCTTCAGCCCGGTGCCTGCGGTGCGAAGGGCGGTCAGGTACGAGAGGGCAGCCCAGGCTGTCAACAGAAGGGCCAGAACACCCGCCAGGTTGTACAGCAGGAACAATTCAGTGCTGAGGATCTGGGAGTACCCAAGGTCTTCCCGGAATGTGACGTCCAACCCTAAAGGAGTCAGGAACCGGAAGCATCCGACAACAACCCACAGCACACCTCCGACAAACATCGCCCAGAGGACGCCAGTGCCATGGCCAAGCATCTTATTAGCGAGGTTTCCTCAGTTAAAGCTTTCATTGAAGGTTCCGTTCATGCAGCTCGCCAGGGCTGTGGCAGTGGATCGTGGGGTGTACAGCTAAAAGCGTCGTCCTTGAGGGGTCCTCTGACGCCGCGGACTGGATATCGCCATGCGACTCACGCCTAAACAGTCACGATGAAAACCACCGAAGTGACGAACGCCGGCAGGGCCAGGAACACCGTCCCAAGGCCGCCAATCAGGGCGCCCACCGGATTCAGATTGAACGCCTCACCATTGCTAGGTGGAAACGCGCCTACGAAATGGAACAAGAATCCGCACAGAACCACGCCTACGGCCGTGACCAGGAACCAGACTGTCGCGAAAGCCCACCCAAGTCGTCTAGTTTGGGCTTTCATATGGGGCTTAAAGATTCCGCGTTCGCCGTTCTCTCGCGCCATGCCGTTCGTCATTTTGGATCCCCCGGATTCAATGTCGTCCCCCAACAGCCAGCCAAGGCGAATCGACGTTGTCGGTTCTGAAGGGTTCAACACCGGCACCGAACACGACGAGGCACAGGAGTCCTACCCCCAAGCCGGCATTTATTGCATCTGGTTGACTAATAATGGATATTGTCCCTGCTGACATTCCCTGTCAAGATCGGCGCGATAGTCGAATCAAAGGCTCTACTTCTCGTCGTTTGTGGCCATCTCTGGTCAGGTTCTGCCCAGAGACTGGCTCGTTGTTGCCCTTCAGCGTTCTGAGGGTCGAAATGTGGCTGCTCTTGACCAGTTCCGGCCCACATGTGGGCTGTAAGCGGCCGGGTGTGTGACGACGCGTGAAGTCTGCCGTAAGTTGAATAGCCAGCGATCCGTATCCCAGCGATGAGTGCCGGACGATGGGAGTGGAGTATCTGCCCCTTGACGCCTTGCTGGCGCGAAGCGACATCGTCTCGTTGCACCTGCCTCTGACACCGCAGACCCATCATTTCATCCAGGCCGAACAGCTCGGCAGGATGCGTGACGGTGTCATGCTCATCAACACCAGCCGGGGTATGTTGATCGACACGCGCGCGGTAATCAATGCCCTCAAGCAGGGCAAGATAGGTTACCTGGGCCTGGATGTGTACGAGGAGGAGGCTGACCTGTTCTTCGAGGATCTCTCAGACCAGGTTCTGCGCGATGACGTATTTTCGCGGCTGCTCACCTTCCCCAACGTGCTGATCACCGGCCATCAGGCATTTTTCATGCGCGAGGCCATGACCAACATCGCGGCAACGACGATGGATAACCTCACGGCTGCAGAGCGCGGCGAGAACCTGAACCAGGTCACCGCTGACGACTTCGCCGGGTAACCGGGCCCGGGATGCTGGCATTCCTGGCGGCTGCACCGGTGCTGCTGGTACTCGTGCTGATGACCGTTGCCGGCTGGTCGGCCGCCCGGGCGGGGGTTGTAACAGCCACGGTCACGCTGGTGCTCGCCGTGGCAGCGTTCGGCTTCGGCGGCCCGACGGATCACTTCAGCGTGGTCTCGGGTACGGCCGGTGTGCTGTCCGAAGCTTCGTTCATCGCCGCGACGGTGGCGGGCATCATCGGGCCCGCACTGGGCATCCACTACCTGCAGCAACGCACCGGCGTCGCGGAACGGTTGCACGCCGGTCTGGCCCGTCTTCACCCCGATCCCCGGCTGGGCGCGCTGCTGGTGACGTGGTTCTTTGCCTTGTTCCTGGAGGGCGCCGCCGGGTTCGGCACGCCGGTGGCGTTGGCCGCTCCCTTCCTGGTAGCTGCAGGCCTGCCCCCGGTGCGGGCCGTGGCAGCGGCCCTGCTGGGCCACGCCGCGGGCGTGTCCTTCGGCGCCATCGGCACGCCCGTGCTCGCCCAAAGCGCGCTTGTGGATTCTTCCGGAACAGAGCTGGCCAAGGCCACCGCTCCCTACCACGTCATCCTCGGAGGGATCCTGACGGCTGCGGTCGTGCTGACCATCGGCCGCGCCCTGCCCGGGACCCGCAGGCTGCGGACCTGGGGTGTCCTGGCCGCGATCTCCTTCCTCGTGCCCTACGGCCTGACCGCCACCTTCGTCGGCCCTGAACTGCCCACACTCGGAGGTGCACTGGCCGGGGTTGCCGTCTTCGCCGTCGTGCTTAACCGACGACGGCGGCTGGAGGCGGCAGCCCCCTCCGGCGGCGGACCTGCTCTGCCCGGCGACCCGGCAGGGCTGCTGCGCGCAGCCGCCCCGTACCTGGTCCTGGTTTTTCTCGTCCTGGCCACCCGCCTGGTCCCACCGGTCCGGGACACGCTGGAGGGCGTCGCGATCGAGTGGGAGACCGGCACGGGATTCTCCGGCAGCGTCCGGCCGCTGTTCCACCCGGCAATGCTGCTGACCGTGGCCTTTGCCGCCGGGGCGGTTTTGCAACGGGCCTCGGGACGCGACATCCGTGAGGCTTTCCTGACCGCGACCAGACAGCTGGGCCCTGTGCTGGTGGCGCTGATCGCCATGGTCACTATCGCCCGCACCATGTCCCATGCCGGGATGACCAATGAGCTGGCCTACGCGGCAGCCGGCATCGGAATGGCGTGGCCCCTGCTCTCACCCGCGGTCGGGGCGTTCGGGACCTTCGTCACCGGCTCGGCCACCGCCTCCAACGTGCTTTTCACCGAACTCCAAACCACTACCGCCCACGCCGCCGGTCTTCCGGCGCTCCCCCTCCTAGGGGCGCAGGGATTCGGAGCCGCGGTCGGAAAAATCATATGCCCGCACAACATTGTGGCTGCCGTAGCCACCGTGGGCCTCACCGGGCAGGAAGGCAAGCTTTTGCGCACCACTTTTCCCACCGCGCTGCTCTACGTCACCCTCGGAGGCCTCCTGGCCTTTGCCTTCACACGCTGACCTTAAGCAAGGAGCACGGCCGATTTCAACTGTCTCCTGGCTGCAACGAACTCGGTCCGGGTATGCTTGCGAGCTGCTTTCGATACCGCTTTCCATCGCTGGGGCCGGGCCTTTGTGCCCCTGTTGCCTTGTTAACACCGGCAGACCGGCCTAGGATCGGCCATATGACGGACAAGAAAGCAGTGCCCGCGGCAGAGATTCTCGATCCGGACCAGTGCTGGACGCTCCTTGCGGAAACGACGGTGGGACGGCTCGCCGTCATCGTTGATGGCCATCCCGACGTCTTCCCCGTCAACTACAGGGTGGATGACCGGACGCTCGTGTTCCGCACCGGCAGCGGAACCAAGCAGGAGGCGATCGAAGCAGACGCCACCGTTGCCTTGGAAGCTGATGCTGTCAGCGCCGAATTCGGCTTGGCCTGGAGCGTGGTGGTCAAGGGAAGGGCGGCTGAGACAACGCCCACGGGCCCTGCCCTGGATGAAATCCGTCGGGCATTGTTTCCCTGGCAGGGAGTCGGGCAGGAGCATCTACTCCGGATCGTGCCCGAGTCTGTGACAGGCAGGCGATTCTCCGTCGCATCGCCGTTGATGTGGCGGACGTCGTTGGACGAAGCCGGTGCCGGACTCGAATAGCCTGCGCCCTGCTCTGGCATTGAGCAGCGGTTACCTGCCGTCAGGATCATGGAGTCCCTGCGACCAGGTCATTTGCATGAACAGTCCTGCCCTGACCGTCCCGGCTGACGGACACTTCCGTACTTCGGCAGGCAGCATTGGACGTAATCTCACCGCAGCATGGTGAGCACGTCCTGCTGAATGTGGGTGAACACCCGGTTAGTCACGATCACCACGATGATTGGGATTCCGACTGCGGCAAGCACGCGATGTTAGGCAAGCCCAGCTGCGCATCACAGCATGAGGGCAAAATGTGCAGTGGGCCATGGGCTCGTCCTCGACGGAGCCGGGCGGGAAGCACGCACTTGTACACGCCGGCAAGGTAGGTTCCCGGGTAGTGGGGGCGTCCGCGTCGGCTTCCGGCTCGGCACCGTAGGTGGCCCAGTAGCCATTGCCGACCGCGCAGAGAGCCCCGCGCAGGGCCTCAACTGCAGGACCGTAGCCGCCGTCGCCCAGCAGTCACTGGCCGTTGCGGACTCGCGGCCGACCCACCCCGGAAGTCTGGCATCGGGGGGAAGAACGCGGGGGCTCGGGAAAAGCCTCGGCGGGGCAGTGGACACCGGTCATGCCACTGGGGCGTCGTTGCGGTGGGCCCAGCGCCGGACGGCTTTTTCTGCCTCGACGATGATCAGGACGGTGGAGCCGACGGCCGCGCAGAGGAGCCATTCCCACGCGTTCAGCGGGGTGAGTTCCAGCAGGCCGGCGGTGACCGGCCAGGTCATGACTGCCCAGTGGAGCGCGAGGGCGGCCAGGGACGTGGAGAGGAGCGGTTTGTTGGCCAGCAGCCTGAGCTGGAAGAGGGATTTGGTTTCGGCGCGGGAGCTGAAGACCTGGAAGAAACTGAGCATCACGAACATGGTCAGTGCCAGGGTCCGGGCATGGATTTCGGGGTAGCCGTTGTGCAGTGCCACGATGAAGCTCAGAATCACTGCCAGGGCCATCCAGGCGCCGGTGATCCCGGCCCGGAACCACAGGGTGCGTGAGAGGATGCCATCGGACGGTGGCCGGGGCGGGCGGCTGAGTTCATCGCCCTCCGCCGGTTCGAAGGCCAGGGCGATGTCCTGGACGCCGTTGGTCACCACGTTCATCCACAGCATCTGCACGGGCTGGAACAGCAGAGGCGTGCCGGCGAAGACGCTCAATGTCACCGCCACCAGTGCTGCTGCTCCGGTGGAGAGAAGGAAGTACGTGGTTTTGCGGATGGCGGCGAAGGTGACCCGGCCTTCTTCCACGGCGTGCACGATGGTGACGAAATTGTCATCGGTCAGCACGACGTCGGCTGCTTCGCGGGCCACGTCCGTGCCGGATTTGCCCATCGCGACGCCGATCGCGGCTGCTTTGAGGGCCGGGGCATCATTGACTCCATCACCCGTGACGGCGACCACCTTCCCCGCTCCCTGCAGGGCGTGCACGATCCTGAGCTTTTCTACCGGGGAGACCCGTGCCGCTACGCTGGCCTGCTCCAGGCGTGCGGCGAGCATGTGGTCATCCAGGTCCGCCATTTCGGTGCCGGTCAGTGCGGGTTTGTCTGTGGGGAGTCCGAGCCGGCCAGCGATGGCGGTTGCGGTCACCGGGTGGTCTCCGGTGATCATCATGACCTTGATCCCGGCGCGCCGGCACTTGGCGATGGCCTCAGCCACCCCGGCACGGGGCGGGTCGGTCATTCCTTCCAGGCCCAGGAACGTCAGGCCCGACGGCGCCGGCAGCGGCGAGGGGATTTCCTCGTCGTCGGCCAGCATCCGGGAGCCGGTGGCGATGACCCGCATACCGTCCCGACCCATCGCCTCGTTGGCCTCAAGGATCAACGCCTTGTCCAAGGGAGCCTCGCCGTCTTCCCGGGCCATGGTGCCGGCGGCGTCCATCACCGCTTCCGGGGACCCCTTGACGTACAGGGTCCGCCGTCCGCGGGCATCGGCGTGGACCGTCTGGGAGTACGTCAGGTGCGGTTCATACGGCTGGTGCGCCAGGGGCTCTGCGGTGCGGTCCTGTTCACTGATGGCGCCCCGGAACACGGCGGTCTTGGCCATGGCAGCATCAACGGCGTCCCCGGAATACTCCAGGTCCTCGTCCTCGGAGGAAAGCGTGGCCTCATTGGTCAAAGCACCGGCCCGCAGAACCGCCCGGACCAGCGGAGGCTCTGCAGCACCGCCGTTGGTCCCGGCGGCGATGTCGACCAGGCCCGCGGTGGTCCAGATTCGTTCCACGGTCAGCCGGTTCTCGGTCAGGGTCCCTGTCTTGTCGGATCCGATGACATCGGTGGAACCCAGTGTTTCGACCGCGGGCAGGGTGCGGATGATGGCGTTTCGTTTCGCCATCCGTGAGACGCCGAGACTGAGCGCGACGGTCAGGACGATCGGCAAGGATTCGGGGATGGTCGCCACCGCGAGTGCGACGGAGGTGCGGAACATGGTGGAGATGTCGTTGCCGAGCACCAGCCCGGCAATGAAGATGAAGACCAGTGCAGCGAGGATGATCAGGCCGATGCGGCGTTCCAGGCTGTGGGTGAGCAGCTGCAGCGGTGATTTGCCCGACGGGCCCTGGACGAGGGCGTTGATTTCGCCCAGCGCGGTGCCGGCACCGGTCGCAATCACGACGCCCCTGCCCCGGCCACTGCCCACGAACGTGCCGCTGAAAGCAATATTTGCCCGGTCCGCGTCGCCGGTGTCGGCCGGAAGCGGTCCCGTGTGTTTGGTGGCGGCGAATGGCTCACCGGTGAGCATGGACTCATCCAGCCGGAGGCCGTTGGTCTCGAAAAGCCGGAGATCGGCCGGGACCCGTTCACCGCTCTCCAGCATCACCAGATCGCCCGGGACCACCTCACGCCCGGGGACCACCCGTTCAGTGCCCTCACGCAGCACGCGGCACGACGGTGTGGAAAGCGACTGGAGCGCCCGGACGTCCGCCTCCGCCTTGCGCTCCTGCACAAACCCCAAGGCAGCATTGATGCACAGGACCAGGAAGATCGCCCCGGAATCCACCCAATGCTGCTGAATGAGCGTGACCACGGCCGCCACCAGCAGGATCCCGATCAGCGGGCTGATGAACTGCCGCAGCAAAACCCTCCACCACGGCGTGGCACCGGAGAAGCTCAACTCGTTCGGACCCGCGTCAGTCAGGCGGCGGGACGCCTCAGCATTGCTGAGTCCCTCCGGACCCGACGAAAGCCCGGCAAAGACCTCCTCGGAACTCAGCGCGTGCCAGGGAACCGGCCCGGCTGCGGTCGGTGACTGCGTATCGGGCCCGTTGGTCATGAGTGCCAGTCTTCACCGGCGCCGGAACTTCGACAAGGGTCGTCGTTACGTCTCGGGTCCTCGACCTCTGCGCTGCGCACTTTCAGGCTGCGCCGTGATCCCCTCTCCAGCCGATGGCTCCTGGAGTCCATCAGTCAACAGTGGCAAGTTGCGGGACCGGTCCCCCAGCACCATCCCCTCCAGCAGACTGCCAGGCTCTCCCGGAACCTCGCGGCTGCGACCCCCGATGTTCACGGCACAATCCTCCCGTCGCTCTGGGCAAATCCAAGAAGCATGAACCCTTCACGATCGCGCAGGCTTCCTGCGACGCCATCAAACGCTCCGCAGGAGTCAGCCAACTTCTAACCCCTCGTGTGACGGTGAGCCCGCCCCAGGCAGTTCATGGCAAAGGACAGATCAGCGTCGGCGGGACACGTACCGGCCACCACTCGATCAGCATGAAACGGCAAGTGCCCCGCCAGGCCGAAGCCTGACGGGGCACTTGTGCGAGACTCTAGTGTGACCGCAGGTGACAGCGAGTCAGCGACCAGATCCTCTGGTATCCGAGCGGATCAGCTCAGGAACCGCTAATTTGCCGAAGCACGTACTGCAGGATACCGCCGTTGCGATAGTAGTCCGCTTCGCCCGGCGTATCGATGCGGAGGACCGCATCGAACGACTTGGCGGTGCCGTCTTCGGCGGTCGCCGTGACCTTGAGGGTCTTCGGAGTGGTGCCTTCGTTGAGCGCGGTGACACCCTCAACAGCGAAAGATTCCGTACCGGTCAGCCCCAGGGTGGCAGCGGATTCGCCGGCCGGGTACTGCAGGGGAAGGACGCCCATGCCGATCAGGTTGGAGCGGTGGATGCGCTCGTAGCTCTCGGCGATGACGGCCTTGACACCCAGCAGCGCGGTGCCCTTGGCTGCCCAGTCGCGCGATGAACCGGAGCCATACTCCTTGCCTGCCAGGACAACCAGCGGGGTGCCGGCGGCCTGGTAGTTCTGGGCGGCGTCGTAGACATAGGCCTGCGGGCCGTCGGCCTGGGTGAAGTCGCGGGTGAAGCCGCCCTCCACGCCGTCCAGCAGCTGGTTCTTGATGCGGATGTTGGCGAAGGTGCCGCGGATCATCACTTCGTGGTTACCGCGGCGCGAGCCGTAGGAGTTGAAGTCCTTGCGCTCCACGCCGTTGGCCAGCAGGTACTGGCCGGCCGGGGTGTCCGACTTGAAGGAGCCGGCCGGGGAGATGTGGTCGGTGGTGACCGAGTCGCCCAGCTTCAGCAGGACCCGGGCGCCAGTGATGTCCTGGACGGGTTCCGGCTGTGCCTTCATGCCCTCGAAGTACGGGGGCTTCCGGACGTAGGTGGACTTCTCATCCCATGCGAACGTGTCGCCTGCGGGGGTGTCGAGGGCCTTCCAGCGGTCGTCGCCTTCGAAGACGCCCTCGTAGCCGCGGGCGAACATTTCCTTGTCGATGGAGGAATCGATGACCTGCTGGACCTCGACCGGGTTCGGCCAGATGTCCTTCAGGAAGACGTCGTTGCCGGCTTCATCCTTGCCCAGGGGGTCAGTATCGAAGTCGAAGTCCATGGTTCCGGCGAGGGCGTACGCGATGACCAGCGGCGGCGACGCCAGGTAGTTCATCTTTACGTCCGGGTTAATCCGGCCTTCGAAGTTGCGGTTACCGGACAGGACAGCGGTGACGGAAAGGTCGTTGGCCTGGATGGCCTCTGAGATCTCAGCGTCCAGCGGTCCGGAGTTACCGATACAGGTGGCGCAGCCGTAGCCCACGATGTAGAAGCCAAGCTTCTCCAGGTACGGCGTCAGCCCGGACTTCTCGTAGTAGTCGGTGACTACCTTGGACCCCGGTGCGACGGACGTCTTGACCCACGGCTTGGCGGCCAGGCCCTTGTCGACGGCGTTGCGGGCCAGCAGGGCGGCGGCCAGCATCACCGACGGGTTGGAGGTGTTGGTGCAGGACGTGATCGACGCGATTGACACTGCGCCGTGGTCCAGTTCGAACTCCCGGCCGTCTTCCATCTCGATGTGGACGGGGCTGGACGGGCGGCCCTCGGCACCGTTGGCAGCGGAAACAACGCGTGCCGAATCAGTCGTGTGGGAGTCGGCGTGCGTGAACGACGGCGAGTCCGACGCGGGGAAGGACTCGTCCAGCGACTCGTCCACGCTGCCGTCTTCGAGCGTGACGTAGTTGTGGATGTCCTTGCGGAACTGCTCCTTGGCGTCCGTCAGCTCGATGCGGTCCTGGGGACGCTTCGGGCCGGAGATGGACGGAACCACCGTGGACAGGTCCAGCTCGAGGTACTCGGAGAACTTGATCTCCTTCGACGGGTCGTGCCAGAGGCCCTGTTCCTTGGCGTAAGCCTCGACGAGGGCCACGTTCTCTTCCGAGCGGCCGGTGAGGCGCAGGTACTCGATTGTGACGTCGTCGATCGGGAACATTGCGGCGGTGGAGCCGAACTCCGGGCTCATGTTGCCGATGGTCGCCCGGTTGGCGAGCGGAACCTCGGCCACGCCTTCGCCGTAGAACTCGACGAACTTGCCCACCACACCGTGCTTGCGCAGCTGTTCGGTGATGGTCAGTACGACGTCGGTGGCGGTGGCGCCGGCAGGAATGGACCCGGTCAGCTTGAAGCCGACGACGCGCGGGATCAGCATGGAAACGGGCTGGCCCAGCATGGCCGCCTCGGCTTCGATGCCGCCGACGCCCCAGCCGAGCACACCCAGTCCGTTGACCATGGTGGTGTGCGAGTCGGTGCCGACGCAGGTGTCGGGGTAGGCGCGCAAAGCGCCGTCAACTTCACGTGTCATGACGGTGCGGGCCAGGTATTCGATGTTGACCTGGTGCACGATGCCGGTTCCCGGCGGGACGACCTTGAAGTCGTCGAAGGCCGTCTGTCCCCAGCGCAGGAACTGGTAGCGCTCACCATTGCGCTGGTATTCGATCTCCATATTGCGCTCCAGCGCGCCGGAGTTACCGAAGGCATCAATCTGGACGGAGTGGTCGATGACCATTTCCGCAGGTGCCAGCGGGTTCACCCTCTTCGGGTCGCCGCCAAGCTCCTTCACCGCCTCGCGCATGGTGGCAAGGTCCACCACGCAGGGAACGCCGGTGAAATCCTGCATGATCACGCGTGCAGGCGTGAACTGGATTTCAGTGTCGGGCTGGGCATTCGGATCCCACCCAGCGAGGGCGCGAACGTGATCGGCAGTGATGTTCGCGCCGTCCTCGGTCCTCAACAGGTTTTCAAGCAATACCTTGAGGCTGAACGGAAGGTTTTCTGAACCTTCAACGGAGTTCAACCGGAAAATTTCGTATTCGGTTCCGGCTACATTAAGTTTGCCTTTTGAACCGAAGCTGTCCACAGTGCTCATCGCAGGACTCCTCTCGCAACAGTTTCATCTTTGTCGCGCGGTAGACCGCTTGCTAGTTAGGTGAGCCTAATTAGTAGATGGTCCTACAAAAGAGCATGGGGCCAGCCGTGATATACGGTGCGCGACGTGGGACTACTCCGCCCATCCTAGTGGCATCAGCCGCGGGGCGTCAGCAGTGCCACCGTCTCCAGGTGATGTGTGTGCGGGTACAGGTCGAAGGCCCTGATCTGCGTCAGCCCCCAGCCGCCCTGCTGGAAGTACCCGATGTCGCGCGCAAACGATGCGGGGTCACAGGAAACGTACGCAATGGCCCGCGGACCGGCAGCGATGAGCTGGTTCACCACGGCCTTGCCGGCGCCGGCGCGCGGCGGATCCAGCACCAGCGCATCAAAGTTCCGGGGCCGCTGGCGCAGCACACGCTCCACGCGGCCCTGCACGATTTCCACCTGTGGCGCTCCGTGGAGGTTCTTCCGGGCGTCCCTGCTTGTTCCGGGAGCGCCTTCCACCGACAGCACGGAGCCCGTTTCGCCAACGGCGTCGGCGAGCGGCGCGGTGAACAGTCCGGCACCGGCATAGAGATCGGCCACTGCCGCGCCCGGCTCCAGGAACCCGCCGTCGTGGAGGAAACTGGTGACGGCACCGACCAGTGTTTCCGGGGCGTCCCGGTGGATCTGCCAGAATCCGGCACCGGTTACCCGGTAATCGTGGCCCGCAGCGGACTCCTGCACCCAGGTCCGGCCGCGCAGCTGCAGCGTCTCCTCCTTGAGCGGATCGTAACTGGCCACCGAAATGTCCGCGGGGAGCTGGGCCAGGATGGAGCTGAGGCGTTTGGCGCGGGTGCCGGGCGAAGGGGCGAGGAGGACGAGGGGGCGGGAACCGTTCGCAGGGGCAACAACCTCCACCCTGTCGATGCCCTGCAGGTCCGCGTCCCAGAGCCGAAGATCGTTGATGGCCGCGACCGCGAGCGGCATTTCCCGGACAGGAATGACCTGGTCCGAACGGTGGGCGTGCATGCCGAGCTTGCCGCCCGGGGTGACCGCAAAACCGGCCCGGGTCCGCCATGCGAGGCCGGCCCCGCCGTCGTGCGTTTCGCCGCCCTGCGTTTCGCCGTCCTGGGCGGCGGCGCCCACCGCTTCCACCTCAGGTGAAAGCTCGACGCCGGCCAGCCGCCTGAGCTGTTCGGCCAGCACCTCGGACTTGAGGCGCCGTTGCCGGGACAGGGAGATGTGCCCCAGTTCGGCGCCGCCGACCGGCGGCCGCCCGTGCGCCCAGGAAGCGGGCGAATCAGCTACACGCCAGAAGTGCGGGACACGGTCCGGCGACGGGTCCAGCACCTCTACGACGTCGCCGCGCCAGAATTTGGCGGACTCCCCCGCATCCGTCAGGCGGATCCGGGCCTTCTCCCCGGGGATGCCGTGGCGGACGAATACCACCCGGCCCTCGTGCCGGGCCACGCAGTGCCCGCCGTGGGCCACGGGGCCGATATCCACCACCAGGTGTGTGCCGGCGGAGGACGTCAGGGGTTCGGGGTTCATTGGATGTCCTGCAGTTTCTTTGCTTCTTCGGATGATTTGAGCTGCCACGGAACACTGGCCACCATGACGCCGGGTTCGAAGTGGAGCCGCGTTTTGATGCGCAGGGCTGTCTGGTTGTGCACCAGCTGCTCCCACCATTTGCCGACCACGTATTCCGGGATGTAGACAACGATCAGGTCCCGGGGAGAGTCCCGGCGCATGTTCTTGATGTACTCCATGATGGGAGTGACGGTCTCGCGGTAGGGGCTCGCCAGCACGGTCAGCGGCACGGGGATGTCCAGCTTTTCCCAGTCCGCCAGCGTGTGGGCCGTCTCTTCCTCGTTGATGTCCACGGTGACCGCATCCAGCCGGGAAGGCCGGGAGGCCCGCGCATACGCCAGGGCACGCAGGACGGGCTTGCGGACGTGCGACACGAGCAGCACGGCGTGCACCCGGGTGGGCAGGGCACGCGGCGAGGAGTCTTCGTCCACGGCGAGTTCCCTGGCCACGTTGTCGTAGTGCGCCCGGATGCTCCACATGATGAGGTACAGGACAAACATCGCCAGGAGTGCGATCCAGGCGCCCTGCTCAAACTTGGTGATGAGGACGATCACCAGCACCAGCGCCGTCATTCCGAAGCCGATCATGTTGATGGTCCGGGACTTGAAGATCCGGAGGCGCACGGCTTTGTTCCGGGCCAGCTTCAGCTCACGGCCCCAGTGACGGACCATGCCAAGCTGGCTGGCGGTGAAGGAGATGAACACACCCACGATGTAAAGCTGGATGAGCTTAGTGACATCGGCGTTGAAGGAAATGATCAGCACAAGCGCCCCGGCGGCCAACGCGAGCACGCCGTTGCTGAAGGCCAGCCGGTCGCCGCGGGTGCGGAGCTGGCGGGGCAGGTAACCGTCCTGCGCAAGGATGGAACCCAGCACGGGGAAGCCGTTGAAGGCAGTGTTGGAGGCGAACACCAGGATCACGCCGGTGGCCGCAACCACGATAAAGAAGAGGATGGAGCCCGGCCCGAAGACGGTCTGTGCAATCTGGCTGATTGCCGGGCTCTGGATGTAGCCCTCAGGAAGCGGACTCCCGTTCAGGAGGAACTCCGTTGCCGGGTCCAGCACAATGTGCACCTTGGTCGCATTGGCCAGGTAGATGATCCCGGCCAGCATGGCTGAGGCAATGATGCCCAGGAGCAGCAGTGTGGTGGCCGCGTTCTTGCTCTTCGGCTTCCGGAAATTCGGCACGCCGTTGCTGATGGCCTCCACACCGGTCAGCGCGGCTGCGCCCGAGGAGAAGGCCCGGAGCAGCAAAAATGCGCCGGCGAGACCCACGAGGCCTTCATCGAAACCCGGGGCCGGGACGATCGTAAACGCTGCCGACGGCGCCTGGCCCAGCTGCCCTGTTAAGCCCTGAAAAATCCCGACGGCGGTCATGCCGAGAATCGATGCCATGAAGATGTAGGTGGGCACGGCAAAGACGCCTCCGGCTTCCTTGATGCCACGCAGGTTCACGAGGGCAAGAACCACCACACCGATGGAGGCGAACATGGCTTGCTGGCCGTGGAGGGACGGAACCGCTGTGGTCAGGTAGGTCGCTGCCGATGACATGGAAACGGCGACGGTCAGCACGTAGTCAACGAGCAGGGCGGATGCAACGGTCAGCCCGGCGTGCTTCCCCAGGTTCACACTGGCGATTTCGTAGTCGCCGCCGCCTGACGGGTAGGCATGGACGTTCTGCCGGTAGGAGGCGACGACCGTCAGCAGCACGACCATGACTGCGAGTCCCACCAGAGGAGAGAATGCCACGGCGCTCACGCCCGCCAGAGCCAGTGTGAGAAGAATCTCGTCTGGCGCGTAGGCCACGGACGACAGCGCATCCGAAGCGAAGACGGGAAGCGCGATCCGCTTCGGCAGGAGGGTATGGGGCATCCGGTCAGTCCGGAAGGGCCTCCCCACCAGCACCCGCTTCACTGCATTCAGAATTGTCAGCACCACACAAAGTTAGTCTGATTCACGCGCGATGTCATGGCGGGAATCCGGCGGTAGAGTCGTACGGAGCAGCAGGACAACTGGAGGAGACACGGGTGGCGCACTTCGTGATCATGGGCTGTGGACGCGTTGGGGCAACCCTGGCCCACACACTCGAGGACGCAGGCCATTCGGTGGCCATCATCGACCAGGACGACCGCGCCTTCCGCCGGCTCCGTTCCGGCTTCACCGGGCGCAAAGTCACCGGCGTGGGCTTCGACCGGGACACTCTGAAGCAGGCCGGCGTCGCCGAGGCGTACGCGTTCGCCGCTGTTTCCAGCGGTGACAACTCCAACATTCTGGCCACGCGTGTGGCCCGCGAAACCTTCCATGTCCAGCACGTCGTCGCCAGGATCTACGATCCCGGCCGCGCCGAGATCTATCAGCGGCTTGGCATCCCCACCGTGGCTGCCGTGCGGTGGAGCGCAGACCAGGTCCTGCGCCGCATCCTCCCTGAACAGCATCTGGCCGGTGACTTCCGGGAACCGTCCGGCCGGCTGGTCCTGGGTGAACTCGACATCGACCCCGCCTGGATCGGCCATTCCGTGTCCTCGATTGAAAAGGCGGCCGATGTCCGCGTCGCGTACCTGACCCGGTTCGGTGAAGGGATGCTTCCCACCGCCGCCACGGCGTACCAGGACGGCGACACCGTCCACGCCATGATGCGCCTGGACCGCAGCGCAGAAGTGGCCCACATTCTCGCCAAAGCACCCGCCAAGGAGTCCTGAGTGAAAGTCGTCATCGTCGGAGCCGGAAGCGTCGGTTCCTCGATCGCCCGTGAGCTGCTGGCCCATAAGCATGAGATCCTGCTCATCGATCTCAAGCCCGAGGTCATCGGCCGCAGCGGGCTGCGGGGTGCGCACTGGCTGGTTGGCGATGCCTGCGAACTGAGCACCCTGCAGGATGCAAAGCTCGAAGACGCCGACGTGGTGGTCTCTGCCACGGGTGATGACAAAGTGAACCTCGTCGTTTCGCTTCTGGCAAAGACCGAATTCGGGGTCGGGCGCACGGTGGGTCGCGTCAACAACCCGAAGAATGACTGGATGTTCAATGATTCCTGGGGCGTGGACGTCGCCGTCAACACGCCGCAGCTCATGACGGCGCTGGTCGAGGAAGCCGTGGAAATCGGTGACCTCGTCCGGCTGCTCACGCTCCAGACCGGTGTGTCATCCCTCGTGGAGTTCACGGTGCCGCATGACTCGCACGCCATCGGGCTCACCGTGGGAAGCATCGACTGGCCCGAGGACTCGACCCTCGTGGCAATCCTCCGCGACCAGGCACCGATCACGCCCAGCCGGGACGACGTCATCGACGGCGGCGACGAGCTGTTCTTCGTCACCACGATTGCTGCCGAGGAGCAGTTGCGTGAGCTGCTGTCGCCTGGATCGGGTGAACGCCTGGAGCAACCGCCCGGACCGGATGAAATCCAGGCTGCGGCTCAGGCTGAATCGCTGGAGGGTGACGGCTTCGAAGGCTGAGTCCCCGGCGCTGCCGCCGGCCGCGTGACCAGCCATGCCAGCCACACGCCCAGGATGTACAGCGGCGCGCCCATGATGAGGCGCGTGGTTGCCAGCGCGGCCAGGCCGTCCGGCCCCATGAGGTACAGGGGTACCTGCACCACCAGGCGAAGGGCGAGCACGCCCACGATAATCCAGGTGCCCAGCTGGTAGGCGCGTACCCGTCCCGGGTGTTGCCGCCAGTCCAGGCCCTCGTTGCGGATGAAGCCGAACAGCAGCCCGGCAATGGGCCAGCGGACGGCGATCGAGATGACCATCGCCACAATGTAGGCCGCGTTGGTCAGGAACCCGGGAAGGTAGAAGTCCTCCGCCTTACCCGTGGTGTTGGCGAGCCAGGCGGAAATGCCGACGCCGACCACCCCGGCAAGGGCCTGTGTCAGGGGACGGCGCTGCACGAGGCGCACCACGGTAAACACGGCCGCAGCGGTCAGCGCCGCAATAAGCGACGGCGTCAGGTTAGCCGTGATGGTGAAGGATATGAGGAAGACCAGTCCGGGGAGGATGCTCTCCGCGATCCCCTGGTAACCGCCGGCGCTCTTGAGGACGTCGATGCGGCCGTCATCCGTGCGGTGCAGCCCTGCCTTGGATGCATAGCCTTCGGCCAGGCCCGCCAGGCCAGGAGCGTCCGGAGCCGGCGCGGGTTCCGGCCTTTCCGCTCCGGGTTCGGGCTTTTCTGGCAATGTCATGGGTTCTCCTGGCGGGACAATATTTCGTAGCGGGGATTGAACATGGTGGGCAAACCGTCGCGCACGGCCAGCATGCCGTCCAGCCTGACTTCGGTCCCGGGGTCGATGCCGGGTACGCGGCGGCGCCCCAGCCAGACGACCCGAAGCCGGCCGTGCTGTGCCGCCGGGGCGGGCGTTGCCCGCGTCGGCCGGTCGTGATCCACAACGGTGGCCGTGAAAGCCGCCACTTCGGTGGCAGGCACGTAGGTCACCGATTCGATGAAGCCTTGGCACAGGACACGCCCCCGCTCCGGCAACCGGCTGATGGGTACCGGCCCGTCCTGCATACTGCGGCCGGCATCAACCAATCTGGGTGATCTCCGGACCGCGTTCAGGCTGTTCGAATTCCGGACCTGATTCCTGCCCGGTGGGAGGCACCGATCCGGCGGCGTCCTTGGGCAGGCGCAGCTGCAGGAGGTCCCGGGGCGGCATGGGGTTGTCGCCGCGGATAACCACGATCTTGCGGAAAAGCTCCTCGAGGCCAGCGGCGGCCTCCCGGTTCAGTGCCGCTTCGCCTCCGAACACGCCACGGAGGAACCAGCGTGGACCGTCGATGCCGATGAAGCGGGCTACACGGTACCCCTGGCCGCCGTCGCTGGCGCTGGCCGGCAGTTTGGCCACGAGCTCGGTGCCGAAGTCGCCCTGGATTTCTTCGACCTGGCCGCCCTGGCTGCCCACCGACTGGCCAATCTGTTCGCGGATCTCGTCCCAAAGGCCCTCTGACCGCGGGGCGGCGAAAGCCTGAAGCTGCAGGCTGGACCCGTTCAGATCCATGGTTACCGCCACTACCCGCTGGGTTGCCTCCTCCACCTCCAGCCGCAGCTGAAGGCCTTCGCGCGGGGCAATAAGCAAGGCGCCCAGGTCCACATAACCGTCCCGGCTGCTGATCTCGGAGACATCAAAGGGACCGGTGACGCTTCGGCCGGACGCCTCAGTGGTAGCGCCGGCCGACTCGGCTGCGCTGTCCTCCCGGACTTCCTCCGGCTCTGAAGCCGCTTCCTTCTTGGCTTTCTTGCCCCGCCCAAAAACCATGGGTTGTCTCCTTAGTTGTGATCTTGTCGCGCCGGCCCGCGGGCGCCGCATCTTGTCTGGCTGGCCGCCCTCGGCCGTCCCGGGAGGCCGGACCAGGAACCCAGGGCCGCGGAACCCAGGGCGCGGAGCCTAGGGGCGCGGAACCGTGAAGCCGCCCGTTGAGCCGAATCCTCCGGCGCCGCGGACGGAGTCACTCAGTTCCCCTACAGCGATGAACTGGGCATACTCCACGCGCTGGATGACCATCTGTGCAATTCTATCGCCGCGCCGGAGTTCTATCGCCTGATCGCGGTCCGTATTCAGCAGCGTCACAGCGATTTCACCGCGGTAACCGGCGTCGACAGTACCGGGGGCGTTGACTACCGTGAGGCCGTGCTTGGTCGCGAGGCCGGACCTGGGGTGAATCAGTGCCACAAACCCGTCCGGAAGGGCGATGGAGACGCCGGTGGGCACGAGCCGCCGCTCACCAGGCTCAAGGACCACGTCCTCGCGGGCGCGCAGGTCAGCGCCGGCGTCGCCGGGGTGGGCGTAGGACGGCGCTTCCAGGCCGTCGTCGAGCATTTTAAGTTGAACCTGCACAGTTGGCGCTCCATACTCTGCCGCGGGCAGCGCTGCCGCCGAAGCGGGCAGCCCAGCTTCCGGCGCCGCGTGCTGCAGCGTTGGCGTAATGGCTGTTATTTCGTCAGTCACAGTTCCTCACTCTATCGCCCGCAGGTTCGGTCGGCCTACCGGCCGTGACTCAGGAAGAACTCTGGGAACAAGCGAGGATCTGCCGGGATGAAAAGCCCCGGCAAAGATGGAAAGCTGGGAGCATGCCCGAATCAAGCGCCCCCGTGCCTGCCCGCCATCAGCCTCCGCAGGATGACACCGTCGTGTTTGCCGAAAAGCTGTGGCCCGGTGTGTGGATCTGGCTGGTTGCCGCGGGACTGGCGGGCGCGGGCATCCTGGTCTTCGCACCCATCAGTCCTGCCGCCGGCTTCACGGCCGCCGCCGTTCTCTTCGCCATCGAAGCGGCCCTGCTTCTCCTGTCCACACCCGCAATTTCAGTCACGGGCCGGACTCTCCAAGTGGGCAGGGCGAGCATCGAGCGCGGGCTCATCGGCCATGTTGAGGCGTTCCGCGGCACGGAAGCCACCGCCGAGCGCGGCACCCGCCTCAACGGCCTCGCCTATCTCTGCATCCGCGGCTGGATCGATCCGGTGGTCCGCATCGAGATCAACGATCCCTCGGATCCCACGCCCTATTGGCTGACGTCCACGCGCCGCCCGGAGGAACTGGTGGCCGCGCTCGGCACGGGCAACGCAGCGGGCCGGTCCTAGCCTTCGCAGTCCCGGCAATAGAGGCGGCCGTCTTTTTCGCGGGCGATCTGCGAGCGGTGCCGGACCAGGAAGCATGAGGAACACGTGAACTCGTCAGCCTGCGCAGGCATGACCCGGACCAGCAGTTCCTCGCCGGAGAGGTCTGCGCCGGGCAGCTCGTATCCCTCGGCAAGATCGGTTTCATCCTCTTCGACCACCGCCGTCGGTTTCTCGGCACGGCGAGTCTTCAGCTCCTCAATCGAATCCTCGTTGAGGTCTTCCTCCGACTTCCTCGGCGCATCATAGTCTGTCGCCATGGTCTGCTGCTCACACTCCGTCGACTCGCTTGGGTAATTCAACGTACACAACGCCGAACGCCGCCCCTTTGTGCCCGGTTCGGGGCCATTGTTCCCTATGGCGGACCGAAAAGCCATAGCCTTTCCTGGCCGGATTGCGGCATGGTCAGCTTCCGGCCCCGATGTCCTTCCATTCCGCCGGGAGTCCCGGAATTTCGCGGCGCGCCCTTCGTCCTAACAGGAAAAGACAGGCTTGGGTGGCAGAGTTTCGATTGATAGTAATGCCAGGGTGGAGGATTGTATGCAGGATCTACGGCTTGTAGGCGTCCACGACGACGGGGAGCATCTCCTGTTGAGCGGCACCGGCGGCGAGATGTTCCAGCTGCCGATCAACGAGGCCTTACGGCTGGCGGCAAGCCGGCCTTCCCTACGGAAACAGGCCCCGACGGTTGCGGCCCTGTCTCCGCGCGACATCCAGGCGAAGATCCGCAGCGGCGCCACTGCGGCAGAGGTCGCCGAAGCCTCCGGGCTGCCTCTGGAAAAAGTTGAGCGTTACGAGGGCCCGGTCCTGGCCGAACGGGAATACGTGGCACAGCAGGCCCGGAAGGTAGAGGTCGCGTCGCCCGCCCCCGGCCACGACATCTATCGGTCAGCCTTCGGTGACAACCCGGCCACGCTGGGCGACATGGTGGCCCACCGCCTCACCGCACACGGCATCGCGTCCTCCACGCTCGAATGGGACTCCTGGCGGCGCCCTGACGGAACTTGGACAGTTGTGGCAAGGTTCGATACCCAGCCGGGCGGGCATGCCAGCATCGGTGAAGAGCCCCCGGCCATGTGGACATTCAATCCGTCCCGCAAATCTTTGCAGAATGCCAATCGCTGGGCCCAGCAGCTCAGTGAGCTGGAGCCCCTCGATGGTCCCGTGCCCGCGCGCAGGCTGTCGGCAGTATCGGACCGCCCGTTTGATTTTGAAACCGACGCTGAGGCGACAGCCCGCAAGGGCACGCACCAGCAGGGCACCCACCAGCAGGGCGCCGACCACCAGAAGGACGCCGATGGCCTGCTGGACATGCTGCGCTCCCGCAGGGGTCAGCGCCTGGGCCTTGACGAGGACAGCGACGATGCCTTGGCGCTCCTGCTGACCCACGGTGTCCCGGCGGCGCACCCCCGGCCGGCGGAGATTCCTGCCGCTTCCGAGCCGGACCCGGACGAGCCCGGCGACGCGGCCGAGTCCGAGGAACCGAATTCCCCGGCGGCCGAGCTGGGGCCCGGAACGCGACGGCGCGACGGCAGGCCCTCCATGATGTCCCGCCTCAGTCTCGCGCCCCGGCCTCAGGAGCCGCAACAGGATTCCCTCACCCTTCACGAAGGCGTCAGCACGGACACACGCGAGATCACGATCGTCCCATCCCCGCTGCGTCCCGTCGGCAAGGCGGGCCAGGAAACACCGGCAGCACCGGCGGGGTCGGCAGGTCCGGCAGAGCCGGCAGGTCCGGCAGAGCCTGCGGTTCCGCCCGCTGCGCCGCCCGCTGTTCCGGCACAGCCGGCGGTTCCGCCCGCCGCCGACAAGCCGGCAGGCCGGCCGGCAGAGGGTCCCGGCCGTCCTGCAGCCGGCAATCCAGGCTTGGACGAACTGCTCGGACGGGGAACTCCACGCCGCAGGCTGGATGCGGGCAGGCTGGACGCGGGCAGAGCGGCACCGGACCAGGGACCACCAGCGCGCCAGGAGCAGGACCGCGATGAACCTGAGCGCCAGCCGTCGAGGCCCAAGCGGTCCAGCGTTCCGAGCTGGGACGAAATAGTCTTCGGCACCCGGGGCGACTAGGCCACTGTTACTTCCTGGCGAGGTCCCGGCTAGCTGTTCCCGGCTGTACTTCCGGTACGGCTGCCAGTACCGCGCCACAGGCAGGCGTCAACTTCGAAGGGCAGCAACTGGTCCTGCTGTGCCATGATGTTGGCGCCGTGGGCGGTGACGCGCCGCATAAAATGCCGCCGGCACAGTGTCTCGTACCCCACCGCCGGCTCCGTTCCGGAGGCGTCCCCGGGAGCACTGGCAACCGCCGCATCCCCGGCCATTTCGACGTCGCCCACCACTACCTGCGCGCCCTCCATGACCATCACGCCGTCGACCGTCCTGGCATTGTGCGTGGCGCGCCGTCCGCACCAGCAGAGTGCCTCCACCTGAAGCACCTGCACCCGGTCCGCGAGTTCAATCAGCCGCTGCGAACCGGGGAAAAGCCGGGTGCGGAAATCTGCTGTGATGCCGAACGCGAAGACGTCGACTTCAATCTCGTCCACGATCCGCGCGAGTTGTTCCACCTGCGCGGGCGAATAGAACTGGGCCTCGTCGCAGATGAGGTAGTCGACGCGGACGCCCCGCGTGCGGCGCAGCACCACTTCGTCCCAGAAATCGGTGCTGTCCACGACCTCCACGGCGTCAGTCTGCAGTCCAAGCCGACTTGAGATGCGTGAGCCGCCGGCGCGGTCGTTGCAGCTGAAGCGGACTCCGCCGCGCCCGCGCGCACGGTGGTTATAGTCCATCTGCAGCGCCAGCGTGGACTTTCCGCAGTCCATGGTGCCCGAGAAGAAGACGAGTTCAGCCACGGGTTCTCCCGCGGCTGGGTGTCTTGCCCGCAGCCTGGAAGCAGAGCAGCGGAACTTCCCGCTCCGCCTTGGTCAGGGAACCGTGCTGCCCCACGACCTCCATGGCGGTGGGCCGCACTCGGCGGGTGTCGTAGAAGGCCACTGCATCGCGGGCCGCGATCATGACGTCGCCGATCCGCTGCTCGACGCCGGGCCGGACCGGACCGAAGAGGCCGGCGGCAATCGCTTCTTCCCGTGTGAAGGCCCAGATCCGCTCGCCGAACCGGCTCCGCCAGGCTTCCAAAAGACGCTGGCGGGCGCTCCCGGTACCGCCCGGACCCGCCTCTTCCCCAAGGTAAAGGTGGAGCATGCGGGGCTCCCCCCCTGTGTGCCTGACGCCGGCCACCAGTGAAGGATCTTCCGAGTAGTCGATCCGCTGGCCCTCTGCCACGTCCAGCATGCCGTGATCGGCGGTGAGCAGCACGGTGGTTCCCGCGGGAAGGGCGGAGTCAAGCCGCTTGACCGTTGCGTCCAGTTCTTCGAGCTGGTGTTCCCACTCCGGCGACTGGGAACCGTGCCGGTGACCGGCCTTGTCGAGGTCGTTCACGTAGAAGTACATGAGGGACGAGTCGGAAGCGGCCATCGCTTCGGCGGCGGCAGCCGTGCGGGCATGCGATGTGATTCCCGAGATGAAGGTTCCTCCCCGCAGGGCAGCGCGGGTCATGGGAGAATCACCGAATTGCGGAAGGCTGACGGTCGTAACGTCAACATGTTCCGCGGCCCGCTCCAGGACCGTGGGAAATGGCTGCCAGTCCTGCGGGTCCACGCCGGCATCCCAGTTGCCCAGCATGTTGACCACTTTGTCCTGGGAGGGGTCAAGAACGTCATACCCCACGAGCCCGTGCTGGCCGGGGGCCAGTCCCGTGCCAAGGCTCGCGAGGGAAGCGGCGGTTGTGGAGGGAAACGCTGAATCGATCCACACCGGGACGTCGCCCTGGCCCCGCTGCATGACACCGCGGAGGAACGGGGTGTGGGCGGACTTCTGCTTCAGCAGGCTGCGCCCCAGACCGTCGGCGAGGACAACGCAGATCCGTTTGGCGGGCGGCAGCCCGAGCCGGTTCTCGAAGCCTTCAACGCCGAGGCTCGCCGCAGCGCTGCCCAGCACGTCGGCTACGGAGCGGTGCCCGTAAGCCGGGGCCGGCGGAAGCACCGGTGCAGCGGAATGCGTTGAAGGGGAAGCGGGGGAAGGCAGGCCGTTTTCCGGCGCCATCTCAGCGCTGGTGTCCGCGGCTGAGGCGGTTCGAGAACACACCCATCCGGGGGCGCGGCTGCGATGCCCTGGCCCCGTGCGGAACCGGCGTGGAAGAACCTGTGTTCACGGCGCGCAGGGCGCGGGCGAAAAGCTTGGCGTCCTGGACCGCCTGCAGGCCATCCGCTTCAGCAGAGATACGCAACACGATGTCCTCCTGGGCGATCGTTCCGCTGTACCCATGGTCCGCCTCGCATTGTGGGTCGCCGCAGCTGGCCGGGCCCATCTCGAGCCGTTGCCCGCCGGACCAGGCGATGGACAGGGTGACCTCGCGCACGGGATCCGATGGCTTGTAGTTCTGCGGCTGGGCGTACATGTAGCTCAGCACGACGGACCGGATCTGCGCCACGGGGACGGACTCCGTGGAAATCTGCGCCACGATCTGCTCGCCTGCATCGTCGAGCTGCTGGTCGTCCACGTGGGTGATCACGAGCATGTCGTCCGTCAGTACGAGCACCGTGATGTGCCGCCGGACTTCGGCCCGGTCAAAGTGTGTTTCGAGGTGCACCAGGTGGGCAAGGCAGTCCCGGCCGTCGAGGGCATCGTCCACGACGTCAGCCACGAGCCGCGGGTAGAAGCCTGCCTGCTGCAGGGCCCCGTCCAGGCTCTGGCCCTGGGCGGTGTGGTTGTGTGAGCTGTGGTGGCTGGAAGCCTGGGGGCTGTGGTCCGGTGCTTGAGGCTTCGAGGTGGGAGGCTGGGAGCTCATTTCCCCATTTTCACAGATCGGCTTGGCACATGCTAACCAGCGCTCAGTCGCGCATGGCCCTGCGGGCACTGTCCGTGCGCTGGGCGGCGTTGCCGATCCGGACGTCAGCCGCGAGGATGAACACTCCGTGCGGCGTGGCCAGGACCGGGTTGAACTCCACGAGCGCAATTTCCGGATGGGCGTCCTTCAGCCGGGTCAGCCGCGCGGCCAGGTCTTCGAGTGCGGCAATGTCGACGGCGGGAAGCCCCTGGTAGCCGAACAGCTTGCGGGAGGCGCGGGGACTGCGGATGAAGTCCCGGAGGTCCGCGGCGGACAGCGGCGGCACGCGGTGCGCCCAGTCGTCGAGCAGGTTGACGGCGTCGCCCGCCAGCCCGAACGAGACCACCGGCCCAAGCAGCGGATCCTCGATGGCGCGGAACGTGCAGGCCTGGCCCACCGGCGCCATGGCCTGCACCTCCAGCGAAGACGAGCCGTAGGGTTCGAGCGCACGGCGCATTTGCTGGATGTTCAGCCGAAGGGACTCCGGATCCTGGAGGTCCAGCCGCACTCCTCCCAGGTCGAGCCGGTGCCGCAGTGTGGGATCGGTGGTCTTCAATGCCACGGGCCAGCCCAGCCGCTCAGCCGCTGCCACCGCTTCATCTGGTGTCACGAAACCTTCGGAGGGCAGGACCTTGATCCCGTAGTGCCCCAGCAGGCGGGCGGCGTCCGCCGGGTCCAGCTCCTTCAGCTGTTCGCCCCGGACGTCGTGGAGCAGCAGCTCAAGATCGGCATGCATGGCTTCTGGGTCGCAGCCCTCGGGATCCGCGAAGAGTCCCTGGTCCCGGTCGGCCCACTCGGCGTAGCGCACCACGGCGGACAGCGCCGCGACGGCGGCCCCCGGATTTGAGTAGCACGGGACCGGCGCAGCGGGGGCCTCATCCCCCACCATGCCCTCCACGTAGACGGACGGGTCGAGGATGCCGGTGAATGCCGCGACAACGGGTTTCCCTGCCTCGGCCGAGCAGCCGGCGAGCGCGCCCGCGATCTTCTCGACCGTCAGCCCCCTGGCCGGGAGGAAGGCGACCACAGCCGCGTGCACGGCGTCCAGGGCAAGCGTTTCGCGCAGCCGGCGCTGCAGTTCAGGCAGCGCGCGCGACATGCCGGCGTCGAGGTCCAGATCGGCCACGAGTTCCTCCACGCCCAGGCCGTGGGCCGTTGCACTGTCGGCCACGACCTTCCCCAGCGCCCCTGAGTTGCTGAACACGGCCACGCCGGCGCCCCTGGGCAACGGCTGGGCGGCGACAATCTGTGCGACGTCCATGAGCTGCTCGATGGTCTCCACCCGGATCACCCCGGCCTGGCGCATCATGGCGTCGAGTGCTCCGGCCGGGGCCTGGGTGGTGCGCACCGCGTGCCCGGGCGGCAACTGCAGGCCCATGGAGTTGGACTTGGCAACGATGACGGGCTTGGTGAGGGCCAGACGGCGGGCCAGCCGCGAGAATTTGCGCGGGTTGCCGATCGACTCCAGATACAGACCCACGGCGGTGGTATCGGCGTCGTCCTCCCAGAACTGCATCATGTCGTTGCCGGAGACGTCCGCGCGGTTGCCTGCGGAGAGGAAGGTGGAGATGCCGACGCGGCGGCGGCTTGACGCCGCGTACAGGGCAACACCGATCGCGGCGGATTGGCTGAAGAGTCCCAGTCCCCCGCGCCGGGCCAGGCTCGGTGCCATGGAGGCGTTCAGCGACACGGCAGGATGGGTGTTCACCATGCCCAGCGATGCCGGTCCGATGACCCGCATGCCGTTGGCCCTGGCCTGCCGGACCAGGGCACGCTGGCGCGCGAGGCCGCGGTCGCCGTCTTCGGCGAAACCTGCCGTTGCCACCACGATTCCCTTGACGCCTGCGGCCGCGCACTCATCCACCACGTTGGGGACTTCCTCATAGGGCACGGCCACGATCGCCAGCTGCACGGGGCCGGGCACCTCCGTCAGCCTCCCAAAGGACAGCATCCCGGCCAGTTCCAGCGCTTCCGGGTTGATGGCGTAGACGGGACCGGTGAAGCCGCCCTCGATGATGTGCTCCAGGAGCTGGTACCCCACGGTGCCCCACTTGCGGCTCGCTCCTATCACCGCCACCGACGACGGCGCGAGCAGGTCCTGCACGCTCCTCGCCTCCGCACGGTGTTCCCGGGCCTCCATCACGGCACGGGACTTGTCGGTGGGATCGATGTTGAACTCAAGGCTGACCACGCCGTCGTCGAAATGCCTTCGGACGTCGTAGCCCGCGTCTGAGAAGACCATTAGCATTTTCCGGTTTTCCGGCAGGACTTCGGCGGTGAAGCGGTGGATGCCGTTTTCCCGGGCAGCTGCCGCCAGATGTTCCAGCAGGATGGAGCCGATGCCGCGGCCCTGGTGCTTGTCAGCGATGTTGAAGGCCACCTCGGCCTCGGTGGGATCGTCGAGCCTGTCATAGCGGCCGATCCCGATAATTTCCCCGCCAATGGTGATCACGAAAGCCACCCGATTGCGGTAGTCCACCTCGGTGAACCGTTTGAGCTCCCTGCTCGACAACCGTGCCTTGAACGAGAAGAACCGCATGTAGATTGAGTTCTGCGACTGTCCGGTATGGAAAACCTGCACGGCGTCCGCATCCGATGGGTGAATGGGCCGCAGGTGTGCCGTTCCGCCGTCCCGCAGGACGACATCGGCCTCCCAATATTCCGGATAAATGCCGTCCGCGGGCTGTTCCACCATAGGCTTAGCCTAGCTAAGACTTCCGAAGTGCACCCCCAAAGGATCCACCAGCCCCATGGCCCGCCGCCAGAGTTCCACCCCGTCAGGGGAAATCGTCCAGGACTACACCGAAAACATCGTCGACATAGACGTCACTTCCGAAATGGAAGGCTCCTTCCTGGAGTACGCCTATTCGGTCATCTATTCGCGGGCGCTTCCCGACGCCCGCGACGGCCTCAAGCCGGTACAGCGGCGCATCCTATACATGATGAGCGAGATGGGCCTGCGGCCTGACCGCGGCCACGTCAAGAGCGCCCGTGTGGTGGGCGAGGTCATGGGCAAGCTCCACCCGCATGGCGACACCGCCATTTACGATGCGATGGTCCGCATGGCCCAGGACTTCTCGCTGCGGCTTCCGCTGATCGACGGCCACGGCAACTTTGGATCGCTCGACGACGGTCCGGCGGCGCCGCGCTACACCGAGGCCCGCCTCGCGGCGGCCGCGCTCACGCTGACCGACCACCTCGACGAGAACGTGGTGGACTTCGTTCCGAACTACGACAACCAGCTCACTCAGCCCGATGTCCTTCCGGCCGCGTTCCCCAACCTGCTGGTCAACGGCGCCACGGGCATTGCCGTGGGCATGGCCACGAATATGGCACCGCACAACCTCGTGGAGGTGATCTCCGCGGCCCGGTACCTCATCGCCAATCCGGATGCCACGCTGGAGGACATCATGCGGTTCGTGCCCGGCCCGGACCTTCCCACGGGCGGCAGGATCGTTGGGCTGGACGGCATCCGCGACGCGTATGCCAGCGGCCGGGGCTCCTTCAAGACACGCGCCAAGGTGGAGGTGGAGCAGCTCTCCGCCCGTCGGACGGGCCTGGTGGTCACCGAGCTGCCGTACATGGTGGGGCCGGAGAAGGTGATCGAGAAGATCAAGGACGCGGTCAACGGCAAGAAGCTGACGGGCATCAGCGACATCGTCGACCTTACCGACCGCAAACACGGTCTGCGCCTGGTCATCGAGCTGAAGAACGGCTTCAACCCGAACGCCGTGCTACAGCAGCTCTACCGCTACTCGCCCATGGAAGACTCCTTCGGCATCAACAACGTCACCCTCGTGGACGGGCAGCCGCAGACTCTGGGTCTGCTGCAGCTGCTCACCGTCTACGTGGACCACCGCCTCAACGTGGTGCGGCGCCGAACGGCCTTCCGGCTGGGCAAGAAGAAGGACCGCCTGCACCTCGTGGAGGGCCTCCTCATTGCCATCGTGGACATCGATGAGGTCATTCAAATCATCCGGTCCTCGGATGAGGCGTCGGTGGCGCGGGAACGGCTGATGTCCATCTACGACCTCTCCGAAATCCAGGCCAACTACATCCTGGAACTGCGCCTCCGCCAGCTGACCAAGTACTCCCGAATCGAGCTGGAGAAGGAGCAGGACGAGCTCCGCCGCGAGATCGAGGAACTCGAAGCCATCCTGGGATCCGACCAGCTGCTGCGGGATCTGGTCTCCGGCGAGCTGGCGGAGATCGCGGAGAAATACGGCACCCCCCGCCGCACCGTGCTCCTGGAATCCGAGGCGGTGTCCCCCACTGTTGCCGCTGCGGCGGACGGCATCCTGGGCAAGGCAGTCAAGGGCAAAGCTGTTCCGCTCGCACTGGAGATTGCGGACGATCCCTGCTGGGCCATCCTCACTGCATCCGGCCAGATTGCCAGGACCTCCAACCAGGACAGCCTTGCGGAGTCCGGGCCTCGCTCCAAGCATGACGTGTTCCGCTCCGTGGTCAGGACCTCCGCCCGGGGCGAGATCGCGGCCATCACATCGCTGGGACGCATGCTGCGCATCCAGGTGGTGGACATGCCCGTCCTTCCCCCGATGTCCGGAGTGCCGAACCTGGCCGGCGGTGTCCCCGCCAAGGACTTCATTACCCTGCTGAAGGGCGAGTCCCTCGTCGCGTTCGTGCCGCTGGATGAAGTGCTCGCCATCGGGACCGCGCAGGGTGTCATCAAGCGCGTGCAGCCCGACTATCCGCTGAACCGGGAGGACTGGGAAGTCATTGCGCTTAAGGACAAGGACACGGTGGTGGGCGTGGCTCCCGCGGGAAGCGACGACACCGACCTGGTCTTCCTGACGCGCCAGGCGCAGCTGCTGCGGTTCAGCGCGGCCAGCGTCCGCCCGCAGGGACGGACCGCCGGCGGCATGGCGGGCGTCAAACTCGCGTCCGGCGACCAGGTGATCTTCTTCGGTGCCGTTGCCCCCGGAGATGAGGCCGCCGTCGTCGTGACTATTTCCGGGACCGACGGCGCACTGCCGGGCACCGCGCCGGGGGCCGCCAAGGTCACCGCGCTTGCCGAATATCCGGCCAAGGGCCGGGCCACGGGCGGGGTGCGTGCGCACCGCTTCCTCAAGGGTGAAGACACGCTGCTGCAGGCCTGGGCGGGCCACGGCCCCGCGAAAGCGTCTTCCCTGGCCGGCGTGGCCCGTTCCCTTCCCCAGGAGCACGGCCGCCGGGACGGTTCCGGCATTCCGCTGTCCCAGGCCGTGGAGGCCATCGGACCCAGCATGGCATGGGCTGAGGCTGCAGAGAGCTAGGCTACTGGCATGCCTATCATCCCGGATGAAAAAGACTGGACGTGGGTCCTGTTCCGCCCGTGCAGCGAATGCGGTTTCGATGCTTCGACGGTCACTCCGTCCACCGTGCCCGGCAGCGTGGAGAACATGCTCCCGCGCTGGCGGGCGGTGCTGCGCCGCCCGGACGTCGGAGAGCGCCCTAACGACAGCACGTGGTCGGCGCTCGAATATGCCTGCCACGTCCGGGACGTCTTCAGCCTCTTCGACCGGCGGCTGAACCTCATGCTCACCGATGATCACGCACAGTTCGAGAACTGGGACCAGGACCGGACGGCCGTGGAGAACGATTACGCCGGATCCGACCCCGCCGTGGTGAGCGCCGAACTGA
The DNA here is from genome assembly GCF_059759125.1 of Arthrobacter sp. GQ119. Lineage (NCBI taxonomy): Bacteria > Bacillati > Actinomycetota > Actinomycetes > Micrococcales > Micrococcaceae > Arthrobacter > Arthrobacter sp. GQ119. The sequence goes on from NZ_JCAXEA010000027.1 coordinate 31,139, forward strand.
CGGCCGAGGGCCAGCAGGTGGCAGCATCCTTTGCCGGGGTCAGGGAATCCCAGTGGGGCAGAACCGGACTCCGCAGCAACGGTTCTGAATTCACGGTGCTGACCCTCGCGCAGTATTTCCTGCATGACGTGGTCCACCATCTTGCCGACGTGGACGGTTAGCTGACGGGTAGCTGCGCTGTTCAGGCAGAGGTCAGCGGCTTATCCCAGGCCAGGCTCCTGTTGACGGGTGTGTAGCCCATCTTGGTATAGAGCGCCAGCGCGCCCGTGGGGTTTTCGGAGTCGACGTCCAGCGATGCGACGTCGAATCCCTCCGCTGCGAAGCGCCGCATGGCGTCCGCGAGCAGTGCGCTGGCGATGCCGCGGCCGCGGAACTCACGCCGCACCCCAAGCAGGTCCGTGTAGCCTTCGCTGAATCCCCGGGTTACCGCGCTTTCCGCGTCGTGGGCCGCCATCTGGTATCCCGCCACCATCCCGGTGCTGCGTTCGAGCACAACGGCGCTAAGGTCCGGCCGGGCCTGCGGGTCGTTCACGACGAAGCCCCACGATTCCTCGTCCTTGGGTTCACTGCCCCAGTGGTCCCGGAAGGCCTCGTTGTGTGCGAGCCGCACGGCCTCGCTGAGCTCAGGTCCCATGGTCACCAGTTCAAGCCCCGGATCCAGCACGACGTCCGGCAGCGGCCCCGCCAGTGGCCGGTGCATCTCGTTGAAGTAGCGCACCACCTCATAGCCGTGCCTGGCGAAGAGCGCCGCCTGGTGCCCGTGCTGCTGTTCGTTATGGATCCGCAGCCGCGGAGCGGCCGTAACTCGTTCAGCAGCCTGGGCGCCGGCCTGGGCGTCCTCCGCGAAACGCTGCCGGGTCCGCGCTTCCAGCCACTCCAGCAGGGCGGAGCCGACGCCGCGGCGTTGCCACTGCGGATCGACGCAACCGAAGCCGTACGCCTTCTCGCTGTCGCTGTTCTTCGTTAGTCGTGCATACGCCCGGGCCACGCCGTCCGGGTCGAACCCCAGCACGGTATTGCGCTCCGGCGGATTCTTCCGGGATTCCATAATCTGTTCCAGCTCCGGCTCGTGTTCAAACCACACCGGCTTCTCGACCGCTGCCGTCCGGGCTATGAGTGCCGCCCACGCCGGGACATCCCCGTTCCCTGCGCTCCTCCAGCGCAGCAGCGGAAAGTCAACGGTGCAGCCGGCGGCAACCTCGGATGGCGTCATGGGAACAGGCTAACCGGAGGCCAGCGACGGCGCCATCTCCTCTGCTGCCCGGGATTCACCGGGCTGCCGGAGGGACAGGAGGCCGTCCAGGGGGCTGATGTCTGCGGGGTTGTGGGTCACCAGCACCACCGTCCGGGAACGGAGTCCCGCCCGGAGGTCGGCCATCAGCGCACGGCCGGATTCGGCGTCGAGGTGGGCAGTGGGCTCGTCCAGCAGGATCACCTCGGCCTGAGTCATGAGGGTGCGTGCCACGGCAAGCCGCTGCCTTTCGCCGCCGCTGAGGAACGCGCCGCCGGGTCCGATCCGAGTGTCCAGCCCGTCATCCAGCCGTTCCAGCAGGGGCGTTAGGCCCACTGCCGCAAGCGCCCGCCGCATCTCCTCTTCGGAGCCGGCGTCCGCTGACGACTGCCGTTCCCGGCGGCCCAGCAGCAGGTTGCCCCTGATGGTGGAATCGAAGAGGTGGGCCTCCTGGGGGCACCAGGCCGCAGGGCCCGTCACCGCGATGCTTCCTTCCCTGGCCGGCAGGAAGCCCAGCATGACCGCGAGCAGGGTGGACTTGCCGGCGCCCGAGGGTCCGGTGACCGCCAGCCAGCGGCCCGGCTCCGCCACTGCTGACAGGCCGCTGAAAACAGCTGTGCCTCCGGGCCACCCGGCGGCGAGCCCAGTCATCTCGACACCCGGGCGCCCGTTCTCCCGTGGGTCCGGCGTGGCCGGCGCGTCAGATGCCGGCACAGCCGTGTCCGGCACGTCAGAGGCCGGTTCGCTGAGCACCCCGGACTCTCCGATGCGGCGGAGCACCGAGCGCAACGCGGGGTACTGGCGGACCGCCGTCGTCATGCCTGCAAAAGGTTCAACGAGTGCCAACTGCATAAGGACCACGACGGCGGCCGTCGGGGCGGCGACGGCACCCGCCAGAACCTGCGGCGCCGCCAGCACGGCGCAGGCCAGCGCCCCGGCGCAGCAGGCAGCGACGGTTATTGCCTGCCCGAGTCCCTCTGCCCACGCGGAGCGCTGGGAGGCACGGGTCGCCGCGCGGTCGTCAGCGCGGATGCGGTCCAGGACGGGCGACGCCACGCCGTTGGCGTGCAGCTCCGCCCGTGCGTCGAGGGCAGCCGCGATGCGGCGCAGGACGCCGGACCGCAGGGCCTGCTCAGTGCCGGCGGACATCCGGTCGGCAACCAGGGCAGCGGCGGGTGCCACCGCCAGGCTGACAGCCGCGGCGGCCGCGACAGCAGGCAGGGCGGCGGGCACGAGCCATGCCGACGTTCCAACGGCTGCTGCGGCTACTGCCACGGCCGTCACCGGCGGAAGGACAACTCTCGGCAGCAGGTCGCGGACCGTGTCGACGTCGTCGATGACGACTCCCAGCACGTTCCCGCCCTGCAGCAGCCGCCGGAGGGAAAGGGCACGCCGGCTCAGCGACTCCCACAGCCGCCCGCGCAGCAACGTCAGTGATGCGAAGACGGCGTCGTGAAGCACCAGCCGCTCGCAGTAGCGCAGGACGGCCCGGCCGATTCCGAAGAACCTCACCCCCACGATGGCAGTGAGCAGGTACAGGATGGGCGGCTGTTCGCTGGCCCTCAGGATGAGCCAGCCGGAGAGTCCGGACAGGGCAACCGCGAAGAGGGACGCGAGGGTTCCCACGAGGCCGGCGCCCGCAAACCTGCCGCGCACCGGTGCGAGCAGCCTTCCCAGCAGCCCGCCCGTGTGCGCCGTCCCGCCGGACTCCGGTGAGTCACCCGAGTCCCTGCTGGAGCCCGCGGCCTGCCTGGAGCCCGCGGCCGCTGCGGCTGTGTTCGGCAGTGCCGTGTGGACGGCCTGAGCCGGGTGGTCGGCGGCCACGGCGGGGCGGGCAGCAATGGCGGGAGCGCCGCCGGCGGCCTCGGGGTGGTTCGCTGCCGCAGGAAGGGAAACGACGTGATCTGCAAGGTCCCGGGTTTGCCGGTCGTGGGCCACGAGAATCACGGTCACCCTGCCGCGGAAGTCCACGATCGCCGCCTGGACGATGTCGGCGGAGGCCCGGTCCAGGTGCGCTGTGGGTTCGTCCAGCAGCAGCACAGTGGCTCCCGCTGCAATGCGGGCAAGTCCCCGTGCCAGCGCGACGCGGCGCAGCTCCCCGGGGCTCAATTCTGCCGGGTGCTTACCTGCCAGGTGGGCTGCGCCCGCTGCTGCGAGGCACTGCTGCACTCCGCCGTCGAGCTGGTGCCCGTCCTTCGCCGGGTCGGCCGCAAGATACAGCAGGATCTCCTCCCGGACGGTGTCCGCCACCATGACAGGGTGCTGCGGAACCCAGGCCACGGCCGCCGGGGCGAAGCCGCCGAGCGTTCCGGCCACGTCGGTGCCTCCCCCGGAGCCGATGGTGCCCGCGAGGACACCCAGCACGGTGCTCTTGCCGGCACCGCTGGGTCCGTCCAGCGCAGTGATCCGGCCGGCAGGCGCGGTAAAGCTGAGGGGGCCGACGGCGGCGCCTTGCCTCCCCGCGTAGCTGACCGTGAGTCCGCTGACGGTGAGGTCGCTGCCACTGAGTCCGGCGACGGTGGGGTCGTGGATCCCCGGCCTCGGCTCAAGCCGCCGCTGCTCCGGTGAGTCCAGCACCGCCGTCGTCTCGGCGAGGGCTGCCCGGCCGTCGTCGCTGGCGTGGTGCGCTGTTCCCAGTTCCCGGAGCGGCAGGTAGCAGTCAGGCGCCAGGATCAGGGCGAGGAGTCCGGCCTCCAGCGCCATGTCGCCATGCACCAGCCGCACGCCGATGAAGACTGCCACCACGGCCACCGAAATGGTCGCTATCAGTTCAAGGGCCAGGGCAGAGAGGAACGCCGTACGGAGGGTCCCCATGGTCTTGGACCGGTACTCTTCGGAAATATCCTCCAGCGCGCGGCGCTGGGCGGAGGCGCGGCCCAGCCCCACCAGCACCGGAAGCCCCTTGGCAAGTTCCAGCATGTGGCCTGAGAGCCGGGACAGGGCCGCCTGCGCGTCCGATACCTTGTCTTCCGTGTAGCGGCCGATCAACACCATGAACAGCGGCACGAGCGGCACTGTCAGCACGATGACCACGGCGCTGACCCAATCGGCAAAGAGGATCCGGGCGCCCAGCAGCAGTGGAATGGCGGCGCAATTGACCAAGGCGGGCAGGAACTGCGTGTAGTAGCTGTCCAGGGCGTCGAGGCCGCGCGTCGCAAGCACGGCAAGGCCGCCGTCGGCAGGGGCCGAAGACCGGACGCCGTTGCGCAGTGCCTGTTCCAGCAGCTGCGAGCGCAGCTCCTCCTTGACGCCCAGGGCTGCGCGACGGGAGGCGGCGCCCTGCGCCCAGACCGTGGCTGAGCGCAGGACCACACCGGCCATGCCCCAGACCAGCTCGTCGGCCCACGCAGGGTCCTGCACCATGAGGCCGGCGAGAACGGACGCGAGTGCCTGGCCCATGAGCACCAGCGAGAGGGCCTTGAGGGCCGCGAGCACGCCAAGGCCGTACAGTGCGGCGCGTGTTGACGGGCCTCCGGGGAACTGCGGCTTCACGGGGCGTCAGTCGTTCCGGGTGAGCGCTTTGGCGGCGATCGCTGGCAGGAAGCTGTGGGCCTCGGGAATGTGGGCGGCGCTGACACGGCGCCGGAAGACCCAGTAGGTCCAGGCCTGGTAGGCAATGACGAGCGGCAGTCCGACGCAGGCCACGATGCTCATCAGCCCGAGGGTGTAGTCGGAGGATGAAGCGTTGGAGACCGTGAGGCTGAATGCAGGATCAATCGTGGAGGGAAGCACCACCGGGAAGACGGCGCCGAAGATCGAGGCGGCGCCGCCGAGCAGGAACACACCGATTGCCAGGAAGGCGCGGCCTTCATGGGCCTTCCGGGCCCGGAACCACGCGGCGACCGCGGCCACGACGGCCAGCACGAGGGCGGCCATCGTCCACAGTTCCCCACTGAGGAGCTGCACGCTGAGGGCCCACCCGGCCATGGGGAGGAGCAGGACGGGAAGCAGGCGTACGAACCAGCGCCGGGCACGGTGCCGGACCTCGCCGTCGGTTTTCAGGGCGAGGAAGGCCAGGGCATGCAGGAGGGCAAACCCCACAACGGCAAAGCCGCCGAGCAGCGCATAGCCGCTGAACCATGAGAAGGGGCCGCCGTCGCGGTCACCGTTGGCATTCAGCGGGAGGCCGGTGGTGCTGAGGGCCAGGGTGGCGCCCACGCCGAAGGCTGCGAGGAAGGAGCCGGCGGCGATGGCCCAGTCCCAGGTGTCCCGCCACCGGTCGGTGTCCACTTTGCCCCGGTATTCAAAGGCGACAGCCCGGAAGATCAATGCCACGAGGACCAGGAGCAGCGGCAGGTACAGGGCTGAGAAGAGGGACGCGTACCACAGCGGGAAGGCGGCGAAGGTGGCACCTGCGGCCGTCAGCAGCCAGACCTCGTTTCCGTCCCAGACCGGCCCAATGGTGTTGAGCAGGACGCGGCGTTCCGTGTTGTCGCGTGCAAAGAGCTTCATCAGCATGCCGACGCCGAGGTCGAAGCCTTCCAGGAAGAGGTAACCCGTCCAAAGAACGGCGATGGCGATGAACCAGACGGTGGGCAGCAGTTCCATGTTCCGTTTCCTCAGGTCTAGTAGGCGAAGGCCAGGACGTCATCGGCGGCTCCGGGTTTGCCGGGACCGCCCGGCCCGGGGGTGGCGTCCTCGTTCTCGTCGACGGGAGCGCTTGCCAGTTCCGGCATGGCGGAGACTACGCCTCCCCGGACGTACTTGACGAGGAGTTTCACCTCCACCACGAGCAGCACCGCATAGATGGCGGTGAGGACGATCAGCGATGTCAGGATCTCGCCGGCGGAGACACCGGGTGACACCGCCGCCGCGGTGAACATGAAGACCTGGTCAATGCCGTTGAGGTCGGGATTGGGTGCCACGACGAACGGCTGCCGGCCCATTTCCGTGAAGATCCAGCCCGCGGCGTTCGCTCCGAAGGGTGCCAGGATGCCGAACACCGCCAGCCGCATGAGCCAGCGCGACTCCGGCACGGTGCCCCTGCGGGTGATCCACAGGGCCAGCAGTGCAGCCAGGGCGGCGACTCCGCCGAAGCCGATCATCATGCGGAAGCCCCAGTAAGTGACCTCCATGACGGGCACGTACTCGATCTCCTGCCCTGCGCGATCCCCGTAGATGGGGTTGTCCGGCAGATGCGTGCCGTAGTCGGCCCTGTACTGGTCCAGCAGGCTGTTAACGCCCTTGACCTCCGTGGTGAAGTCCCCTTTGGCGAGATAGGACAGGATGCCCGGGACCTCGATCAGGGCCACGATGTCATCGCAGTTACGGGCCCCGAGGTTGCCGACACTGAGGACTGAGAAGCCCGTTCCGTCGTGACAGGCGGCTTCGGCGGCAGCCATCTTCATGGGCTGCTGCTCGAACATCAGCTTTCCCTGCAGGTCCCCGGTCAGTGCGGTGCCGGCGAAGGAGATCATGGCCACCACCGCCCCGATCCGCAGCGAGCGGATCCACACGGTGTGGTCCGTACGGTCCCGGCCCGGGATGTCAGCCGAACCGGCGATGACCTTGCCGTCAGCGTCCACCGTGTCGATGCCGTCCCTGCGGCGCCGCCAGAGGTGGTACCAGGCAATGCCGAGCAGGAACCCGCCGGCCACGGCCAGTGCGCCGAAGAGCGTGTGGGGAACGGCGACGAGGGCGGTGTTATTGGTGAAGACAGCCCAGGCGTCCGTCATGACGGGACGGCCATCGATCATTTCGACGCCCACGGGGTGCTGCATCCAGCTGTTGGCGACGATGATGAAGTACGCGGAGAAGAACGAACCGATTACGGCGATCCAGAGGCAGGCCAGGTGCACGCCCTTCTTGAGCTGCTTCCAGCCGAAGATCCACAGGCCCAGGAACGTGGATTCGACGAAGAACGCGAGCAGGGCCTCGAGGGCCAGCGGCGCACCGAAAACGTCACCCACGAAGCGGCTGTACTCGCTCCATGCCATGCCGAACTGGAATTCCTGCACAATGCCGGTGGCCACGCCCATGATGAAGTTGATGAGGAACAGCTTTCCCCAGAACTTGGTCATCCGCAGGTAGGCCGGGTTGCCGGTCCGGTGCCAGATGGTCTGAATCACGGCCACGACGAGGCCCAGCCCGATCGTCAGCGGCACCATCATGAAGTGATAGACCGTGGTGATTCCGAATTGCCAGCGTGCGATTTCCAAGGCTTCCAAGGCTGTCCCTACTGTTGGCTGGGTCTCAAGCTCTCAAGCTCGGTTTTCTACGTCGCGTAGAACATCAACTTCTACCGAGTGTAGAACACAGCTCCGACGCTGTAAACATGGCTGCACCGTCGCAAAGGGCCTGCAATCAGGGGCGGCGCGCCGGATGTTCTACCTCATGTAGAAAGAAACGCGCAAACGCGCTAGATTTGGAGTGAGATATTTGAACCACAGCACGTGGCGGCCGTTCGGCCGCAGGCGGCGCGTTGTCAGAAGGATGTAAAGATGGCAAGTCTTGGGGAACTTGAACGGGCAGTGATGGACCTGCTCTGGGCTGGCCACGAAGCTGCTACAGCCAACACGCTGCGCGACATGCTGGCGCAGAGTACAGTGGCCCAGGGCGGTGCCGCAGGCCATGTGGGCAAGGACCTGGCCGTCACGACAGTCCTGACCGTGCTGTCCCGCCTCGAAAAGAAGGGCCTCGTGGAGCGCGAACGCGGTACCCGGCCGCACCGGTACCAGGCCGTATCCAGCCGGGAGGACCACACCGCCGAACTCATGCATGAAGTGCTGGGATCGGCCCCGGACCGTGAAGCCGTGCTTGCCCGCTTTATCGGTTCCGTGACGGAGAGTGAAGCCGAGACGCTGCGCAAACTGCTTGGCCACAGCTAGCGGACGATGTTCTGGACCTCATACTTCCTGGCGGTCCTGGCGATAGCACTGGCCTGGCCGGTGCCTATCCTCCTTTCCCGTGCCCACTGGCCGGCGCGGGATCCCTTCACAGCCATGTTGCTGTGGCAGGCCATCGGCCTCGCCGGTGGCCTTTCCATGATCGGCGCCATGCTGGTTTACGGGCTGGAGCCTATCGGGGACAACCTGATCGCGGGCCTCAGGGCACTCGGCGGGATGGTGTTCCAGAATGCCCCCACCACGGCGCTCGGCTTCTGGCACCTCTTTGCGCTGTCGGCAGCGGCCCTGCTGACGGCGCATCTCGTTTTTACCCTGCTGCTGACCTACTACAAGATTGAGCGGCAGCGCAGGCGGCACCGTGAGCTGCTGTCGCTCCTGGCATCGCCGTCCGCAGACGGCACCGGCACCATGGTGATCAACCACGACTCCCCCGTTGCCTATTGCCTGCCGGGCGGCGCACGGTCCGTCACGGTACTCTCCGACGGGCTCATGGCGGCGCTGGAACCGGCTGAACTGCGTGCTGTGCTCATCCACGAGAACGCCCACCTCAACCAGCGCCACCACCTCCTGCTGTGGGCCTTCGCCGCATGGCGCCAGGCCCTTCCCTGGCTGCCGACGACGCGCCTGGCACAGGAGGCCGTCAACTCACTGATCGAAATGCTCGCCGACGACGTTGCCCTGAGGACGGAGAGCAAGGCAACGCTGATCAAAGCCATTGCGATCGTCGCCAGCGGCTCCGCCGTACCGCAGGATGCGCCCGCCCTGGGCCGGGGCGACCCCGCCGGGCAGGGCCTGCAGCTTCCCGACGGTGCCGGCGGATCGGGCTCGGCCAGCACGACGGCGTCCCGCGTCAGCCGCCTGCTCTCACCCCGCGAACCGCTTCCGGCCGCCCTCCGGGCAGCCGTGGTGGCCGTGTGCGTCCTGCTGCTGGCCATGCCCACCGCGCTGCTGATTGTGCCGGGCCTGCTGGGCTGACGTGCCGGCCTGACCGCGGCGCGATTCCCTGGCGCGCCTCCCCAGCACCGCGGCGGCACCCAGGCAGCACCTCGGCGGGTCAGGCGTCGATGCGGTCCCGGTCCAGGCTGGCCGCTCCGGCAATGATGAAGTCCTTGCGGGGTGCGACGTCCGAGCCCATGAGCAGATCGAAGGTGGCTTCAGCCTGCTGGGCGTTTTCGATGTTCACCTTGCGGAGCATCCGGTGCCTCGGATCCATGGTGGTTTCGGCGAGCTGCTCGGCGTCCATCTCCCCCAGGCCCTTGTAGCGCTGGATGGGTTCCTTGTAGCGCTTGCCTTCCTTGGCCAGCCGGGCCAGGAGAGCGTGGAGCTCGGCCTCTGAATATGTGTAGATCATCTCGTTGGCCTTTTGGCCCGGGTTGATCACTTCCACACGGTGCAGCGGGGGTACGGCCGCAAAGACCCTGCCCTCCTCGACCATGGGGCGCATGTAGCGGAAGAACAGCGTCAGAAGCAGCGTGCGGATATGGGCGCCGTCGACGTCGGCGTCCGTCATCAGGATGACTTTCCCGTAGCGGGCGGCCTCGATCGCGAAGCTGCGTCCCGAACCGGCACCCACCACCTGGATCAGCGCGGCGCACTCGGCGTTGGAAAGCATGTCCCCCACCGAGGCCTTCTGGACGTTCAGTATCTTGCCCCGGATAGGCAGCAGTGCCTGGAAGTCGGAGGACCGTGCCAGCTTTGCAGTGCCGAGGGCGGAGTCACCCTCGACGATGAACAGCTCGGAGCGGTCAACATCGTCCGTCCGGCAGTCCGCGAGCTTCGTGGGCATCGAGGAGGTCTCGAGTGCGGTTTTGCGGCGCTGTGTTTCCTTGTGCACGCGGGCGGAGATGCGGGACTTCATCTCGCTGACGATTTTCTCCAGGAGCAGGGCCGACTGAGCCTTGTCGTTGCGGTTCGAGGAGTTGAGCTTGGCGGTGATCTCGCGCTCCACGACCCGCGCCACGATGGCTTTGACTGCGGAGGTGCCCAGGATTTCCTTCGTCTGGCCTTCAAACTGCGGTTCGGCCAGGCGGACGGTCAGCACGGCTGTGAGGCCCGCGAAGATGTCGTCCTTTTCGATCTTGTCGTTGCCGGCCTTGAGTTTCCTAGCGTTGGCTTCCACTGCCTTGCGGAAGGTCTTGACGAGGGCCTGCTCTAGGCCGGCCTGGTGCGTGCCGCCCTTCGGCGTGGAGATGATGTTCACGAAGCTGCGGACTGTGGTGTCGTAGCCGATCCCCCAGCGCAGCGCGACGTCCACTTCGCAGTCACGCTCGACTTCGGCGAGCTTGCTGTGGCCCCTTTCGTCGAGCACGGGGACCGTTTCCTTGAACTTCCCCGCGCCGTGGAGCCGCCAGACGTCCGTGACTCCCGCATCGATGGCGAGGAACTCCACGAACTCGGAGATCCCGCCGTCGTGGTGGAAGACTTCCTCGTGCGGGCCGCCTTCTCCCGGGGTGCCGGGAAGCTTGCGTTCGTCGCGGACGGTCAGTTTCAGGCCGGGAACCAGGAAGGAGGTCTGGCGGGCGCGCGCGGCGAGTTCCTCGTAGGAGAATTTGGCGTCCGGTGTGAAGATCTGCCGGTCGGCCCAGTAGCGGATGCGGGTACCGGTGACTCCACGCTTGGCCTTGCCCACGACGTCGAGCACGGAATCTTCAACGAAGGGCGTGAATGCGGCCGACGGGTCCGGCCGCGGACCGGTGTCCTTGAACCTGCCCGGCTCGCCCCTGCGGAACGACATCTTGTAGGTCTTGCCGCCGCGGTCCACTTCGGCGTCCAGCCGGGCGGACAGGGCGTTCACCACAGAGGCGCCGACGCCGTGCAGGCCGCCTGATGCGGTGTAGGAGCCTCCGCCGAACTTACCGCCGGCGTGCAGCTTGGTGAAGACGACTTCCACGCCGGTGAGGCCGGTCTTGGGTTCCACATCAATGGGAATGCCGCGGCCGTCGTCGTGGATCTCCACGGAGTTGTCCGCGTGAAGGATGATCCTGATGTCGTGGCCGTAGCCGGCCAAGGCCTCGTCGACGGAGTTGTCGATGATTTCCCACAGGCAATGCATGAGTCCACGGGAATCCGTGGAGCCGATGTACATGCCCGGACGCTTCCGGACAGCCTCAAGGCCCTCCAGCACCGATAGGTGGCGGGCGGTGTACTCAGAACTCGGTGCCACGGGTGGTGAACTCCTTCAACGGGGGCCCTGCAGGGCATTAAATGGCTTCCTATAGCCTAATCCCGCAGCCGCCGATCACTGGACTGCCACTCCAGAGACGGCCCTCGGCAAGGCCTGCCGTTACTCAGACGTGATACGCGGACAGCGAAAGTGACCCATCCTTGCCATAGTTTGGCGGCGAATGCTGGTTATATAGATGTAAAGATCTACTAAGGAGGCCGACATGACCACAGCAGTTGCCGACCGCACACTGAACGCAGCTGACCGGTGCGACCGGTGCGGTGCGCAGGCATACGTCCGGGTTGTTCTCGAGTCCTCCGGAGGCGAGCTGCTCTTCTGCGCTCACCATTCACGTGCCGTTGAAGCGACCCTCAAGCCGCTGAGCTCGGAATGGCACGATGAGACGAGCCGGCTTCACGAGAGGGAACCGGTAACGGTCGACTAGACCACACAACCGAAAAACGCGAGCAGGAAAGCCAGGGCTCCCGGCAAGGGACCCTGGCTTTTTGCTGCCCTGACACAACTGCGGGAACACGCGATTGCCAGCGACTGCCAGGCCACCCAGCAGGGACACAAGGAGCAACAGCAAGGGGCTGCCGCCGGTTCATCCGGCGGCAGCCCCTTGCTGTTGCGTTCTCAATCCGGGAACACCCGGTCGACGTCCTAGTCCAGGTAATCCCGCAGGACCTGGGACCGCGACGGGTGCCGCAGCTTGGACATCGTCTTGGATTCAATCTGGCGGATGCGCTCACGCGTGACACCGTAGACCTTGCCGATTTCGTCTAAAGTCTTCGGCTGGCCGTCCGTGAGGCCGAAACGCATCGCGACCACGCCGGCTTCACGCTCGGAGAGCGTATCAAGCACGGAATGAAGCTGTTCCTGCAGCAGCGTGAAGCTCACGGCGTCGGCGGGGACCACGGCTTCGGAGTCCTCAATGAGGTCACCGAACTCGGAGTCGCCATCCTCGCCAAGCGGCGTGTGCAGGGAGATCGGTTCGCGGCCGTACTTCTGGACTTCAACAACCTTTTCCGGCGTCATGTCCAGCTCCAGGGCCAGCTCCTCGGGCGTGGGTTCACGGCCGAGGTCCTGCAGCATCTGGCGCTGCACACGGGCGAGCTTGTTGATGACTTCGACCATGTGCACGGGGATACGGATGGTGCGGGCCTGGTCAGCCATGGCACGGGTGATGGCCTGGCGGATCCACCAGGTGGCGTAGGTCGAGAACTTGAAGCCCTTGGTGTAGTCGAACTTCTCAACTGCACGGATGAGGCCGAGGTTGCCTTCCTGGATCAGGTCCAGGAACAGCATGCCACGGCCGGTGTAGCGCTTGGCCAGGGACACCACGAGGCGGAGGTTCGCCTCGAGAAGGTGGTTCTTGGCGCGCTTGCCGTCGTGGATGATGAATTCAAGCTCACGCTTGTACTTCGGGTCCATTGAGCCGTCGTCGGCGGCGATCTTCTCTTCGGCGAAGAGGCCGGCCTCAATCCGGAGGGCGAGGTCAACCTCCTGTTCCGCGTTGAGGAGCGCGACCTTGCCGATCTGCTTCAGGTAGTCCTTGACGGGGTCGGCAGTGGCGCCGGCCGACATGACCTGCTGGACAGGAGCGTCGTCATCATCGGCATCGGAGTAGACGAATCCGGACCCGGTGGGGGCGGCAGCCTTTCCGGCCTCGTCGGGTTCGTCGGTGAGCTCGGCGGGATCAGGCGCCACGTCATCGAGATCCTCTTCGACATCCACTTCGACGTCGTCATCCGAGGTCGAGCGGCTTCCGGCGGCTTCGGCTGCAGCCTTGGCTCCGGGCTTGGGGCCACGCTTCTTCGGCTCGGGCTTCGCGGCGGCCGACGTGCTGTCGCCGCCGGCGACTGCGGCAGCCTTGTTCGCGGCGCGGGTGGCTGCACGCTTGGCGTTGGTTGCCGCCTTCTTGTCCTCGGCCAATTCATCGGCCTGGGCGGCGGGTTCCTTCTTCGCGGAAGACGGGGTCACAGAAAACCTTTCTAGCGGCGGTCTGTGGAATCACCATACGGGCAACACCACTATGACCCTGTCAAGTCCGTGATTGACATCAGGTGCAACCTCGACCGACAGAGCCATTAAGTAGAACTGCCGGGGCGGCTGCAATGTTCCCGTCTCCGGGCGCCACTGCAAGCACTGATTCACGGACCCAACCGGGTCTCGGCAACCATTGTCTCACGATTTTCCGCATCGGGGGCCGCCGCGGCCGTAATACGCGGCTGTCCTGCCCGGCCGCCCACCCGGTTCTATGCGGCGTCCGTGCCGAATTTCTGCCAGGCTGCCTCCCTGCGTCCGGCCCAGCCGCAGATGGTTCCCCGCCTGACCACTTCGGAAAGCAGTTCCGCCAGCCTGTACCCAGGGGCTGCCTCCAATGCCCGGGTCAGCGAGGCGTGGGCGTAGGAGCCTCTCCCCCGGCACCATTCGATCCAGGCTTTGGCCGTCCAGGCAGCCGCCTGTGCTTCCCCCGGGCCGCAGGACGCCAGCTGCAGCATCGCGTCTTCAAGGGACTTCATCCTGTTCCAGTCCGGCACCATCGGAGTCAGGCCGAGGAGAACCTCGCCGTAGCCAGGGACCTCCCCGTCGTTATGGACCTCGCTATCGTCCGGCACCTCGCCATTGTCAGGAACATCGCCACGGCCAGGGATTTCGCCATAGCTGCCAGGGGCAGGGGATGAATCAGGCTCACCCGCTGCGTTGGGCTGGAGGAAATCGCACGGGGTTGTCCCTGCAGGCATCGACTTTGCAGGCACTGTTCTGGCACTTACTGTCCTGGCAGGCACTTCCGGGCCGGACGGGCTTGTTGCCGGTGGCCCCGGCAGGGCCGAGAAGATGCCGAAGTCCTCAGCACCGGCCACCGCGGCTGGCCGGCCCGCGGCAGCCATGACCAGGACTGCATCGCGCCACGACGGAACGCACAGGGTGGCGCGCAGGAAGCCGGCAACATCGTGGGACAGCCGGGTGCCCTCTTCAGCGGTCAGCGTCAGCTCCCAGGCGTCCAGCACGCTTTCGAACTGGGCCCGGCTGGCCCGTCTGTCACCGAGTGTTTCCATCCAGCGCTGCTCTGCCGCCAGTACCGCCGGATTCTCCTCCGGCTCCGGATTTCCGGCGGAGCCGGCCCCGGGCGGCGCACCCACACTGCTTCCCAGGTACACCATTTCCGCGTTGAGGCGGCTGTAGCGGATCTCGGCAAGGGGCCGGCCGGGCAACGGGCAGCAGCCGGTGTCCGAGCAGTACACGTTCCGCCAGTAGTCAGCACCGACGAACCACGCATCCCGCACCGGCATCCCGGCCAGCCCGAGGGCGGATTCAAGGTCTGCAAGCAGCGCCCTGCCGCCGGGAGGACCAGAGGCGTCTGCCCAGCCAGCATCCGTGAAGAACATCAGCAGGGTGCCGTTGGCGTGGTCATCCGCGAGGAGGTACTCGGCCACAGTCCGGGCGAAGTCCTCGCGTCCGCGCCCGGACGGCGCCCCATCGGGTAAGTCGACGCGGAGCGTGGCTCCGAGCCGTTTGCCTTGCATGGTCATTGCCACAAGGCTGCGGGTGGGCCAGTACCCCAGCGTATGGGGAACATAGCCGAGAATGTCCTCGGGGCCGCTGATGATCAGGTGCTCGCGTGCGTTCATGCCTCCAGCTTTCGCCGCTCCCGCCCCCGACGGCACCCGCAACCTGGGCTATGTGGAAGACCCTTGGCTGTGGAGGACAGGTGCAGACACACACCAGCCGCCCGGGAGGCCTCCGGCCTGCACGGGTTCAGTCCCGCGAAGCGGACTTCCGCAGGGCGTTGCGCGCCCTGCGCTGTTCTGCCATCGCCTGCAGCAGCGGCTGAATCACCACACCTTGGGCGGCCATCTGCCGGCGGACCTTGCGGCGGACCACCAGCATGGCGACGGATCCGATTCCCAGGATCAGGAAATGCACGCACAGGGCGATGCGGAATGGCTCGAGGCCGTACAGCACTCCGTTCGAGAATCCGGTGGAATACAGGATGTCGAGGACGGCGCCAATCAGGTAGATGGCCATGAGCGCTGCGAAGAAACCGCCGACGTTCACAATGCCCGTGGCGGTGCCGATCCGGTGCGCCGGGTTGAAGGTTCGGGCGAAATCGAAGCCGATCATGGACCCCGGACCTCCGATGGCCAGCACCACCACGAGTACGGCAAGCAGCCACAGCGGCGAGCGGCCCGGGTAGAGGAGCACCGCCGCCCAGGCGACTGCCGTGGCGGCAACGAGCAGGAGGACCATGGTTGAGCGCCGGAGGGGATGCCGTGAAACAAACCTCCCGATCAGGGGTCCTGCACCGATGGCGCCGGCCACATAGAGGGACATGAGCGAAGCCACGGTCCCGGAGTCCAGGCCCTGCGCCGAAATGAGGAAGGGGTATCCCCATGTCATCGCGAACACGGTGCCGCTGAATTGGATGGTGAAGTGGCTCCACATGCCGAGCCTGGTGCCGGGCTGCTTCCAGGCCCGGGAGAGCGATACACCGGTGGCGCGCAGGCCCTTGACTGACTCCTGGCGGGGAGTGCCGGGCGGCACGTCCTGCAGCAGCAGGACCACGAGGACGACGGCGACGCCGGACAGTCCTGCCAGGGACAGGAACGCCGGGCTCCAGCCGGCGGCATGGAGGACGAAGGCGAACGGCACCACGCTCAGGAGCTGGCCCAGCTGCCCGGACATTCCCGTGAGCTGGGTGAGCAGCGGCACGCGGGCAGGCGCAAACCAGAGCGGGATCAGCCGGATGACGGAGATGAACGTCATGGCGTCGCCTGCGCCCACCAACACGCGGCCCGCCACGCCGGCAGGAACACTCTCAGCGAACGCGAGCTGGAGCTGGCCCAGGCCCATGAGCAGGGCACCACAGGCGATCATGGCACGGGAGCCGAACCTGTCCACCAGCACGCCCACCGGGATCTGAAGCCCCGCATAGACGAGCAGCTGCAGCACGGTGAAAAAAGAGATCGCCGAGGCACTGGCGTGGAACCGCTCGGTGGCCTCAAGTCCGACCACACCAAACGACGTACGCTGGGTCACAGCCACCAGGTACGAGAAAATGCCAATGGACCAAACGAGCCAGGCGCGGGGTGCAGTCACCATTTCATTATGCCCGGCGCCCGCACAAATCCGATTTAATTCGGGGATTTAGTGACGGAGCTTATGGTGTCGGATTTTCCCGGGCCAGGTAGGCCTCGACTGCCGCTCCGAGCGCATCGGCGTCCGGCAGTTCGTCGTTCTCGTCGGCCAGCAGGGACCGGCGAACGGTGCCCTCCGCCTTTTCGTCGTAGCGCGCCTCCAGCTTGGCGACTACCTGCTGGACGTCCGCCGAGGCCTCGACCTGTTCGGCGATCTGCCGTCCGACATCGCGGCCCGACTCCCGCAGCCTGTCGGTGGGGAGCATGAGGGACGTGGCGGCGCCGAGGTATTCAAGGCCCGCGACGGCCGCAGGCGGGTACTCGGCTTCGGCGAGATAGTGGGGAACATGGATGACGTAGCCGGCCACGTTCCGCCCGGCATCAACAAGGCGGAGCTCCAGCACGTGGCCCACAGCGGCGGGTACTTCCACCGTCGGCTTCCAGGCTGAGATGCCCTCGATCAGCTCGGGGCGGTTGCCGTGCACCGTCACTCCCACCGGGCGCGTGTGCGGCACTGGCATGGGGATGGAGTGGATCCACGTCACCAGGTTGACGTCCAGTGTTTCCACGATCTGCACCACGGCACGCGCGAAGCGTTCCCACTGCAAATCAGGTTCGAATCCGGCCAGGAACAGGAACGGCCTGCCCAGGCCGTCGACGAGCCGGTAGAGGGCGAGGCTGGGTGCCTGGTAGTCCTCTAGATGGTCCTCGACGAAGGA
Organism: Arthrobacter sp. GQ119; assembly: GCF_059759125.1. NCBI lineage: Bacteria > Bacillati > Actinomycetota > Actinomycetes > Micrococcales > Micrococcaceae > Arthrobacter > Arthrobacter sp. GQ119. The sequence goes on from NZ_JCAXEA010000027.1 coordinate 48,238, forward strand.
CACATGCGGCCGCCGCGTCCTGTAGTCGATGAGCTGGTCGGCATCAAACACGGCAACGCGTTCGGACTCGAGGTTGTCGAGGAGCTCGTCCGTGATCTGCCTGACCACGTGGCCGGCGTCGGCAAAACCGGTAAAGCCCATCACCAGATTCAGCCCCCGCAGTTCAGGGCTGTGGAACAGCTCAATGTTCTTGGCGTAGAGCGCGTCGGGGTCCAGCAGCGAGCCGGAAATCCGTTCAAACACGGCGAGTTCCTTTCTTGGTCGGAGGGGTTTATCTCCATAACGCTGCGGCTGTCCGGGTCATTCCTTGGGCCGCTGTGGCGCGGCTCTCAGTCAATCCGGCTGCGCGGCCGCTGAGAGACTACGATCGGAACTGGCCTTTAATTGGGGCCACCGTGCCGGCGGCCTCCCGTGTGGACGGCTCCGGGGCACCCCTGGCAGGGCGCCTGCACATTGCACTTCCTGCACGAATCGTCACAGAGAATTGAGGACTGATCCTCGTGGTCAAGAATAGCGAAATCAACCTTAGCGCCATTGCGCGCGACCTCAAGAAGGCTGCCAGCGACGCCGTCGTCATCGGCGTGGGACAGGGGGCCGACGGCCCCGTCCTGCTTGAGAATCCGCTGACGGCCAAGTCGGCCGAGGCACTGGCCGAATCGTTGAAGGTTCTTGGCATCACCGGGGCGGCTGACCAGGCTGTCCGCCTCCCGGGTCTTCCCGAGGCAGGCAACGGCGTCGTCGTGCTGGCGGGCGTAGGCAAGATCAGCCCCGGCCAGCGGCTGACCCGGGAGGCGCTGCGCCGTGCAGCCGGTTCAGCAGTCCGCCAGTTGGCGGGACTCACCACGGTTACGCTGGCCTTCCCGACGGCGGATGTCGCCGACGTCGCGGCCGTCGCCGAGGGCGCGGCGCTGGGCGCCTATTCCTTCACCGAGTACCGCTCGTCCAAGGACGGGCTGAAGGATCCTGTCCGCAATGCGGTGATCTTCACGGACCTGGCCGGCGACAAGACCCTTGAACCCGCCCTGAGACGCGCCGCGCTCCTTGGGAAGGCCGTCAACGCGACCCGCTCGCTGGTGAACCAGCCGCCCAGCCACCTCTACCCGGAATCGTTCGCCGACGCCGCCAAGGAACTGGCCAAGGGACTGCCCGTCAAGGTGACCGTGTGGGACGAGAAGCGCCTCGAGAAGGAAGGCTTCGGAGGCATCATGGGTGTCGGCAAAGGCTCATCGCGCCAGCCCCGCCTGGTCAAGGTCGAATACGCTCCGGCGAAGGCCACCCGGAAAATCGCCCTCGTCGGTAAGGGCATCACGTTCGACACCGGAGGAATCTCCATCAAGCCCGCCCTCGGCATGGGTGACATGAAGAGCGATATGGCAGGCGCCGCAGTCGTACTTAATACAGTACTGACCCTCGCCGGCCTGGGCCTGCCTGTGAAGGCGACCGCATGGCTGTGCATTGCGGAGAACATGCCCTCGGGCGCGGCCTCCCGTCCGGCGGACGTCCTCACCATGTTCGGCGGCAAGACCGTCGAGGTTCTTAACACCGACGCCGAAGGCCGGCTGGTCATGGCGGACGGCATTGTCGCGGCGAGCGAGGAATACCCGGACGCGATCATCGACGTTGCGACGCTGACGGGCGCGCAGCTGATCGCGCTCGGAAACCGCACGGCGGGTGTCATGGGCGCGGACAGTGTCACCGGTCCCCTGAAGGCGGCGGCGGACCGCGCAGGGGAGCTCATCTGGCCCATGCCCCTGCCGGAAGAGCTGCGGCCCAGCCTCGACTCCCAGGTGGCCGACCTCGCCAACATCGGCGAACGCCATGGCGGCATGATGACGGCCGCCGTGTTCCTGCGCGAATTCGTGGGCAAGGGCAAGGACGGCCAGCCGATCCCCTGGGCACACATCGACATCGCCGGCCCCTCCTTCAACAACAGTGCACCCTACGGCTACACACCCAAGCAGGGCACGGGCTGCACGGTCCGCACGCTCGTGGCGTACGCCGAGGACCTCCTCGCAGGAGCCTGACCGGTTCCGCCCGGTTCTGCCCCGGGGGGTGTGTCGGCGTGTGGCGGGCGGCATGATCCGTCCGCCACACGCCTGCGTGACACTCGACACAAGCGCTCCACAAATGTCCCGGCAAGGTGGAGCATGGATAAGTGGTTCGCTAAGGTGAACCACGGTAGTCACAAATGAAAGGGAACAGGCCTGCTGGCATAATCACGGCAGAGCAAGTTCCAAGACCAGATGATGCGTACTCTCGTGTCATCGTTCACGCGAGGGAGCGTCTAAGTGGCCGATCAGGCAACTGCGCAAGAATTCGACATCCTGGTACTCGGTGGCGGCAGCGGCGGATACGCCACCGCCCTCCGGGCCGTTCAGCTTGGCTTCACCGTCGGCCTCGTGGAGAAGGCCAAACTCGGTGGAACCTGCCTGCACAACGGCTGTATCCCCACCAAAGCACTGCTGCACTCGGCCGAACTGGCTGACCACGCCCGCGACTCCGCCAAGTACGGCGTGAACGTCACCCTTGACAGCATCGACATCACGGCCGTCAACGCCTACAAGGACGGAATCGTCGCCGGCAAGTTCAAGGGACTGCAGGGCCTCATCAAGTCCAAGGGCATCACCGTCATCGAGGGTGAGGGCAAGCTCCAGGGCACCGACACCGTCGTCGTGAACGGCACCGCCTACAAGGGCAAGAACATCGTCCTCGCCACGGGATCCTACTCCCGCTCCCTCCCGGGCCTGGAAATCGGCGGACGCGTCATCACCTCCGACGAAGCCCTGACCATGGACTACATCCCCAAGAGCGTCATTGTCCTCGGCGGCGGCGTCATCGGCGTGGAGTTCGCCTCCGTGTGGAACTCCTTCGGCGTGGACGTCACCATCGTTGAAGGCCTGCCCTCGCTGGTCCCCAACGAGGACGCCACCATCGTGAAGAACCTCGAACGGGCCTTCAAGAAGCGCGGCATCAAGTTCTCCACCGGCACCTTCTTCCAGGGCGTCGAGCAGGACGACAACGGCGTCAAGGTCACGCTGGTTGACGGCAAGACCTTCGAAGCGGAACTGCTCCTCGTGGCCGTCGGCCGCGGCCCGGTAACAGCCAACCTTGGCTACGAAGAGGCCGGCATCACCATCGACCGCGGCTTCGTCATCACCAACGAGCGCCTGCACACGGGTGTGGGCAACATCTACGCCGTCGGCGACATTGTCCCCGGCGTCCAGCTGGCCCACCGCGGCTACCAGCAGGGCATCTTCGTCGCCGAGGAGATCGCGGGCCTGAAGCCCGTCGTCGTCGAGGACGTCAATATCCCCAAGGTCACCTACTGCGAGCCCGAGATCGCCACGGTCGGCTACACCGAAAAGGGCGCCAAGGCCAAGTTCGGCGATGACCAGGTCGAGATCCAGGAATACAACCTCGCCGGCAACGGCAAGAGCTCCATCCTGGGCACGGGCGGCCTCGTCAAGCTGGTCCGCCAGAAGGACGGCCCCGTCGTCGGCGTCCACATGATCGGATCCCGCATGGGCGAGCAGATCGGCGAAGCCCAGCTGATCGTGAACTGGGAAGCCTACCCGGAGGATGTGGCCCAGCTGCTGCACGCCCACCCGACCCAGAATGAGGCGCTGGGCGAAGCCCACCTCGCCCTCGCGGGCAAAGCCCTCCACGGCTAAGCAGCTCCGCAATACCCCAGTGCTTAGTGCACCCGGCATGATCCGCAGGGTGCACTAAGCTCGAACACGCCAGCAATCATCCGCACAAAATCAATAAGGAGAACGGGGACGACATGTCTGAATCCGTTAACTTGCCCGCCCTCGGTGAGAGCGTCACCGAAGGAACTGTCACCCGCTGGCTCAAGCAGGTAGGTGACCGGGTAGAGGTGGACGAGCCGCTGCTCGAAGTCTCCACCGACAAAGTAGACACAGAAATCCCCTCTCCGATCGCCGGTGTCATCGAGGAAATCCTCGTTGCTGAAGACGAGACCGCAGAAGTTGGTGCTCCCCTGGTCCGCATCGGTGACGGTGCCGGCGGCGGATCCGCTCCCGCTGAGGCCACCCCCGCCGAAGAGGCACCGGCCACAGAAACCGCCGAGGCCCCCGCCCAGGAAGCGCCGGCGCAGGCTCAGGCTGAAGAGGCCCCCGCCCAGGAGGCCCCCGCCGCAGAAGCTCCCGCCGCCTCCGGCGAGTCCCACGAAGTGACGCTCCCCGCACTGGGTGAAAGCGTGACCGAGGGCACCGTGACCCGCTGGCTCAAGGCCGTCGGCGACTCCGTCGAAGTGGACGAGCCGCTGCTCGAGGTTTCCACCGACAAGGTCGACACCGAAATCCCGTCCCCCGTTGCCGGCACCCTCCAGGAAATCCGCGTCAACGAAGACGAAACTGCCGAGGTCGGCTCCGTTCTCGCCGTGATCGGCTCCGGCGCTGCCGCGCCTGCCGCCGCACCCGCCGCAGCACCTGAGAAGCCCGCGGAGGCTCCCGCCCCGGAAAAGCCGGCCGAAGCACCGGCACAGGCTGCACCGGAGCAGGCAGCTCCCGCGCAGGCTGCACCGGCACAGGCAGCTCCGGCTCCCGCCGCCCAGGCCGCGCCCGCCGAAGCACCCGCCGAAGCACCGGCCGCCGGTGGCGAATCCGGGTATGTCACTCCCCTGGTCCGCAAGCTGGCCAACCAGCACGGTGTGGACATTTCCGCCCTGTCCGGCACCGGCGTCGGCGGCCGTATCCGCAAGCAGGACGTCCTGGCCGCCGCTGAGGCCAAGCCTGCCCCGGAAGCACCGTCCGCCCCCGCCGCTTCCGCCCCGGCAGCAGCTTCCGCCGCGTCGTCGTCGCTGCGCGGCACCACGCAGAAGGCTCCGCGTATCCGCCAGGTCATTGCCCGCCGCATGCGCGAGTCACTGGATGTCTCCACCCAGCTGACCCAGGTGCACGAAGTGGACATGACCAAGGTGGCCAAGCTCCGCCTCCAGGCCAAGAACTCGTTCCAGGCCCAGAACGGCACCAAGCTCACGTTCCTGCCGTTCATCGCCAAGGCCGTAGCCGAGGCCCTGAAGCAGCACCCCAAGCTCAACGCTGCGTACGACGAAGACAAGCAGGAAATCACGTACCACAACGCCGAACACCTGGCGATTGCCGTCGACACTGACAAGGGCCTGCTCGTCCCCGTCATTTCCGACGCCGGCACGCTGAACCTTGCCGGCCTGGCCGGCAAGATCGCGGACGTCGCAGACCGCACCCGCAATGGCAAGATCGGTCCGGACGAGCTGTCCGGCGGAACGTTCAGCATCACCAACATCGGTTCTGTGGGCGCCCTGTTCGACACCCCGATCATCAACCAGCCGCAGGTCGGCATCCTCGGCACAGGCGCCATCGTCAAGCGCCCCGTGGTGGTCCAGGACGCGAACGGCGATGACTCCATCGCCATCCGCTCCATGATGTACCTGTCGCTGACGTACGACCACCGCCTCGTGGACGGGGCGGACGCCGGACGCTTCCTGCAGACGCTGAAGGCACGCCTCGAAGAGGGCGCGTTCGAAGCGGACCTGGGACTCTAGCCTCCGCACGCTGCATAGGGCGGCGGCCAGTCCGGTGCCGGTGGGAAACCGCCGCACCCGGAGCGGCCGCCGCCTTTTTCGTGCCTGCGTTTCGCGCGCCGACCCACCGGCGGCATTACTACGGAGCGTAGAAGGAGCTGGCTACACTGGTGCCATGAACATCGTCTATAACGTCATGGTCTTCCTGCACATCGTCGGCGCCGCCATGATCGTCGGCATCTGGATCGGCAACATGAAGAAGCCCACGGTCCACCCCCGGCAGTTCGACGGCGCCGCGCTTCAGCTGCTCACGGGCATCGTCATGATGGGCCTGATCCCCGCCCTGAATATGGATGCCAACTACTTCAAACTGGGCATCAAGTTCGCCGTCGCACTGGCCGTCGGCGTGCTCGCCTTCATCGGCAGGCGCAAGTACAAGAAGGACGAACCCATCTCTGCCGGCCTCGCGCACGCCGTCGGCGGCCTGGCCCTGCTGAACATCGGGATCGCCACGCTCTGGCCGTAGCCGCTCTCCTGTAAGGGACTCTCCCGCAAGGGGGCTCTCCCAGAAGGAAACGACGACGGCGACGCACCTACCTACCGCTACCCAAGAAGCGGAGGGTGCGTCGCCGTCGTCGTTTCTGGCGCCGGGCGGGACGCTTTCGCCGGAGCGCCGGTCATAATCCTCTGACAGCGGACAATCCGTGCGCGGGGGTCTTGTAGTCCATAGGATTGTGCAGGAAGGACCGGGCGTCAGCCGGATCCTGAATTGAACCGAAGCTTAGGAGTGGACATGGCAGCAACACGCACCGCACACACTGTATGGAACGGCGACCTGATGACAGGTGCCGGCAACACGACGCTCGACAGCTCCGGCCTGGGTACGTACGAGGTCACCTGGAAGGCCCGCACCGAAGCCGCTGAAGGCAAAACCAGCCCGGAAGAGCTGATTGCCGCCGCCCACTCCGCCTGTTTCTCCATGGCGTTCAGCAACATGCTCGCCCAGGCGGGGCACACGCCGGAAGAGGTCCACACCAAGGCGGATGTCACCTTCAAACCGGGCACCGGCATCACCGGCAGCCACCTGACCGTCAACGCCAGGATCCCCGGCATCTCCGAAGACGAGTTCCAGAAGATCGCAGCGGAAGCCAAGGTCGGCTGCCCTGTTTCCGGCGCCCTCGCCAGCATCGACATCACCCTCGACGCCACGCTCGCCGCTTCCTGATTGCCGGCCTCCGCTACCGGCAGCGGAGTACCGCACAGCAAAGGCCCTGCGCCCGTTCTGGAGAATCCAGTTCGGGCCCAGGGCCTTTACTTATGGCGTCAGACGCCGGCTGCCATCGGCGGCCGCCGTGTCAGCCGTCGGCGTTCTGGCGGGCAGGCAACCGCCCGGGCCGCAGCCGGCGGTAACCCTCGCGTGCCGGCGGACGGTCTGTGGGGATCTCCTGGACCATTTCCTTGAGCGCTCCGATGCCGTACTCCAGTTGCGGATCCCGGCCGGCAGCGTAGGCATGCGGCGGGAACGTCACCTCGATGTCCGGAGCAACTCCGTAGTTCTCGACGTTCCAGCCCACCCCGCCGCCGAACCAGGTGGCGTACCGCGGCTGAGTGACGCCGGTGCCGTCCGCGAGGGTGAAGCGGCTGTCGATCCCCACCACTCCGCCCCAGGTCCGGGTCCCGATCACGGGGCCGATGCCCCTCAGCTTCGATACCTGCGTGATGATGTCGCCGTCGGACCCTGCGAACTCGTCGGTGAGGATAATGACCGGGCCGCGCGGTGCGTGGTGCGGGTAGGTCCTGGGCTTCTCGCCGCGCGGCATGCTCCAGCCCGTCACCTTGCGGCCGATCAGCTCCGCCACCAGCTGGGAGGTGTGCCCGCCGCGGTTCCGGCGCACGTCAACGATCAGCCCGTCCAGTGCCGTTTCGGTGTCCAGGTCACGGTGCAGCTGGGCCCAGCCGTTGGCCATCATGTCGGGAACGTGCAGGTAGCCGAAGTTTCCTTCGGATGCTTCCCGCACGGTTCGGCGGTTGGCGGCCACCCAATCCTGGTAGCGGAGGCGCTCCTCGTCCTTGATGGGGACCACGGCAATGCGTCGCTGCTCGCCGGCCGCAGGGCCGTGGCCGGCACCGTTGCGAAGGGTCAGTTCCACCGTCCGCCCGGCCGCGCCGACCAGCTGCATGGCCGGAGTCAGGCTATCGGTGAGCTGGACGCCGTCGACGGCAAGCAGGACGTCGCCGGCCTTGGCAGCGGCGCCGGGGCGGGACAGCGGTGATGTCGCCAGCGGATCCGACGATTCGCCTGCGAGGATGCGGACAATTTCCCAGCCCTCGCCCGTAAACGCCAGGTCCGCGCCGAGGCGGCCCTGTCCGTTGCCGCCGTCCTCTGTGGCTGCTGCCGGCCGGACGTATGCATGGGACGTGCCAAGCTCGCCGTGGAGCTCCCAGAGCAGGTCCACGAGGTCGTCATGGGAGCCCAGCCTGTCGACCAAAGGCCGGTAGCGCTTGTGGATGGACTCCCAGTCCTGGCCTGCCATGTCCTCGGTCCAGAAGAAGTCGCGCTGCAGCCGCCATGCCTCATCAAAGGCCTGTCCCCACACCCTCAGCGGTTCCATCAGCACCCGGACACGCGCAAGGTCCACCTTGACCACCTGGCCGGATTCCTCGTCGGCCTTCGCGTCGGACGGCACAACCCTGATCTGTTTGTCGTGGATAACCACCACCTTCTTGCCGTCGCCGGAGACGAGGTAGCTGTCCAGCGCGTCCACAAGGGTAACGCTCTTGCGCTTGGCCAGATCGAACCGGACCAGGCTCGGTGCCGCGTTCTTGTCCTCCAGGCTGGCTTTGCCGTCACCGGTCACCCCGGCCAGCGGGCTGTCCAGCCACAGCAGTGCGCCGTCGACCGCCGTCAGCGAGGAGTAGTTTCCCTGCGGGACGGGGACGCTGACGACGCGATGCGAGAGACCCTCGGCGTCAACGCTGACCGGCGCCGGCTGCCCGGACTCACCGGCGTCGCCGTCCTGGTCCGTCCCCGGTTCGAAGGAAAGGTCCACGGCCGGGCCGAAGGGCGACGCCGTATCCGCAGCCAGCGCAACGAGGTAAGGCTTGATCGGGCTGGGGAAGGAGAGGTCAAAGGAATGCCCGTCGTAGACCGGGTCGAAGCTCCGATTCGACAGGAAGGCCAGGAACTTCCCGTCCGGCGTGAACGACGGCGAGTGGTCGCGGAAGCGGCCGTCCGTCACCCCGATGATCTCTGGGGTCCCGGTGCCGGGCTTATCCGTGCCGGCCTTATCCGTACCAGTGCCGACGCGGGCCAGCCGGAGGCGGCTGCGGGAGCCGAACGACGTCACCGGTTCCGACCAGGCCAGCCAGGCCGAGTCCGGCGACCAGCACAGTTCTTCGATGCTGCCTTCGCCGATGCTGGTCACCGCGGAAATCGAACCCGCACGCGTGTCGGCAATATAGACGTCACCGAACGCGGTGCCCAGGGCAACCCACCGGCCATCGGGACTGGTTTCCATGGCGCTTGCCCGCGAGGGCTTCGGGAAGGGAATCCGGATCGGCGCCTGGGCTGCGGACAAGGCCTGGGCCTGGGCGGGCGTGCCGGCGTCCGGGCCATCCTGGTCTTCCGCGCCGGCGGCCGGCGCGACGTCCGCCTGCGAATCGTCAGCAACGGCCACATCAATCCGCTGACCGGCGGGCCCGGCAGCGGGGACGGGACTGGGCAGCAGCAGCGCCGGAGTCTCCGATGACTGCTGTTCGGCGAACTTCCCCCTGACCGGGGCGGCACGGTCAACCCGTGCGCCCTGTACCTCAAGCTTGGGGGCGATCTCCTTGATGAACAGCGCTTCGTCCCCATCGTGGTCCGCTACGTAGGCAATGCGGCCGTCCGTCAACGGACGCGGCAGCCTGGCCCGGACTCCCGGAGTGGCTTCCACCACCCGGGAAGGCCCGTCCTTGTGCCTCAGCCAGTGGATGGTTCCGTGCGCTTCCACCGCGCTGGCCGCTCCCGAGGCGTCAGGGCGGACGTCACCGAGGTGCTTGTCGACCTTGAGCAGGGAGGGCCGGCGGCCCTGGGAGGCCGATCCCAGCGAAATCTCCAGCCGGACGGCGTCAGAGGAAAGGTCGTGAAGAATCCACAGCTCGCCGGCCGACTCGAAAATGACGCGTTTGCCGTCCGTGGCTGCGTGGCGGACATAGAAGTCTTCATGGTCCGTGTGGCGCCGGAGGTCCGTTCCATTGGGCAGGACCGAGTACAGGTTGCCGTAGCCCTCGTGGTCCGAGAGGAAGGCAATGCGCCCCTCGACCCACATGGGGTCGGCGAGGTTGCCGTCCAGGTCCGGGAGCAGCCGGGCGAACTCACCGTTGCCGTCGGCATCAATCCAGAGCTTGCCGGCCGTACCGCCGCGGTAGCGCTTCCACCAGGCGGGTTCCCGCGACAGGACGCTGGCCACGACAACGGGCTTCTCGTCTCCGACCTCGGGGCCGAAGGCCACGGACTCCACAGGCCCGAAGGGCAGTTCCTCGGCCCAGCCGCCCTCCGTCGGCAGGCTGTAGGCATGGGTGAGCCTGCCCTCCGCCTGGCGGAACGCGCTGGTGACCACCACGTCACCGGAAGCCGTGAACCCCTTAACCCTGGTGGTGCTGTGGCCGAAGTAGGTCAGCTGGCGGTACCCGCCGCCGTCGACGTCTGCGATGACTACCTCGGGTGCCGTCCCCTGCACCACCGTCCAGACGAGCTTCTTGCCGTCCGGCGTGAACCGCGGGTTGCGGGCCGGGAGCTGCAGGGAAGAAATCCGCCAGGCACGGCCTCCGCCAAGGGGCGCGATCCAGACATCGTCCTCGGCCACAAACGTGACCAGATCGCCGTGAACATGCGGGAATCGGAAGTAGCTCGAAGAGGTCATCGTTCGATCATAGTCAATGTCAACAAGGGCGGCCGGGAGGTGCCCTGCCGTGCCGGAGCGTGGTGAGATGGATCATGCGCATCGTCATGGCCGGCGCCTCCGGGCTCCTCGGTACCGATCTTTCCGCCCGTCTGGTAGCTGACGGCCACGATGTGACGCGACTGGTCAGGAGGACGCCTGCCTCACCGGCGGAAGTTCGCTGGGACCCGGCTGCCGGCCACATCGACCCCTCCTGTCTTGAAGGGGCCGACGCCGTCATCAACCTTTCCGGGGCAGGCATCGGCGACAGGCCCTTGACGGGCCGGCGGATCGACGAGCTCTTCCGCTCACGGCTCGGTCCGACGAGGACCCTCGCCACGGCAATGCAGCACCTGGACGCGCCGCCGAAAACCTTCATCAGCCAGTCGGGAACAGGCTATTACGGAGACGCGGGCACGGCCGCCCTGCACGAGGAGTCGCCCGCCGGTTCCGGCATCCTGGCCCGGATCTGCGCCGAGTGGGAAGCCGCCGCGCATGAGGCACCGGCCGGTGTCCGCGTGGTGACCCCGCGGACGGCGGTGGTGCTCAGCCGGTCCGGCGGAGCCCTGGGCAGGCTGCTGCCGCTGCTGCGTCTGGGCGTCGGCGGCCCGCTGGGCAACGGCAGGCAGTACTGGCCGTGGATCACCCAGCCGGATCTCTCCGCGGCTTTCGGGTTCCTCCTGACGTCTCCGCTCTCCGGTCCGGTCATCGTCTCTGCCCCCGAACCCGCTGACGTCAACGCCCTGGTGCGGGAACTGGCCCGGGCGCTGCACCGGCCCGCACTGTTGCGGGTCCCTTCGCCTGTCTTGCGGCTGGTGATGGGCAAGCTGGCCGATGAGCTCCTGCTGGCCAGCCAGAAAGTGGAGCCCGCCCGGCTGAAGGAAGCCGGATTCGTGTGGCGGCATCCGACGCTGCGGCAGGCCGCAGAATGGGTCGTCGGCGCCTGAAGCGGCGCGTGAAGGGACGCCGGACGCGGTGCGCGAAGGGACGCCGGGTCTCAGGGAGACCGGACCCGCAGCATCGCTTAGGTCACGGGCCCGGCAGGATCTCTGCGACCAGCCACCTGCCATCCATGCGGAGCAGGACCAGCCGCAGATCGAGGGGCGGCCGGGGTTGGCCGGTAGCCACCACGTCCCCGGCCGCAGACCGCTCCACATATCCTGACGTTGTGGCGGTCACGGCGACCACCGCCCGTGTCCCTGTGCTTTCCGGCAGGCGTCGGATGCCCGCGAGGCTGGTGGTGAACCCAGCCAGCACGGTCCGGGAGTCCTGCAGCCGGACACTGAGCCCGCGGTCTGCGGCCGCGGCCGCCGAACCGGGGGCGTTGACCTCGGCGAGGAGTTCCAGCCGTCCCTCGCTCAGGGCTTTGGACCGCAGCCAGGCCAGCCCTTTGACGGCTTCCGCTGGGTCTCCTGCACGGAGTTGGCTGCGGACGGCATCCGGAATCCTGGCCGGAGCCGCGGCGGGAGCCGGTGCCGGCGCGCTGTCGGGCAGGAGCGAAGGCCCGGCGGCAGTGCCGCCCGGGAGCGGGTCCGATGGCGGCGGCGGCAACAGCAGCCACGCGCCGGCAATGACGGCCACGGCCAGCAGGCCTGCCCGGGCGGCTTTCCGACGGCGGCGTGCGGCGGCCGCATGGCGCGAGTGCTGCAGGACGGAGAGCGGAGGATCCTGCCGTGACCGGGCGTGCCGGCCACGCTTGGCGGACGGCTGGCCTCCCGGAACACCGGCCACCGATGTTGCCCGAAGCGGGCCACCACCCAGTCCTGCGGCAGTGGCCGGGCGCTCCCGGACCGCCATGGCGGGCGCCGATGTACGAAGGCGCCTCCCCCAGGCGCCCAGCCGTTCCCGCATGCGTCCGCGGGCCCGTGGCTCCGGCCTGCGCGTCAGCAGTTCCGGCAGGACAGTCGGATGCACCGAGCGCGAAAGGTCGACCGGTACAGCGGCTGCACTCCGGTAGATGGCCGTGGCCAGTTCCGCGGCGTCGGGGCGCCGCCGCCGGTCCTCGCTCAGGCCTGCCTCCAGCACGGCGGCGAGTTCGGCCGGAACGTCCGGCACCAACAGCGAAAGCGGCGGCCTGTCCGGTGCAGGGAGCGGCGGCGATCCGGTGAGGCAGTACCAGCCCAGCGCGGCGGCCGCGTACACATCGCGGCCGGGCTGCAGCCCAGCCCTGAGCGAATCCACGGGTGAAGGATCCCGAAATCCGTCCGTTCCACGTTCTGAAACGCCGACAGGATCCCCCACCATCCGCGCCAGGCCGAGGTCGGCGAGGAGCGGTTTTCCATGTCCGGAGAAGAGCACGTTTCCGGGCGACACATCCGAATGGGTGAATCCCTGGCCGTGCAGATAAGCCAGTACCTGGGCAACGGGCGTCAGCACAGTCACCGTTTCCCCGACGCTGAGCCTGCCACGGGTGCCGACGAGTTGCCGCAGAGAACCGCCCGGCGCGTAGTCCATGAGGATCCCGACCACGCTGCCCGAGGCCCCGCCGACACTGACGACGCCGTGCTGCTTAATCAGGTGACCGTGGTCAAGGACGGACATGATCAGGATCTCCCGGCGGATATCCTCTTCCGCAAAATCCACCCCCTGGCCCTGCGGGCCGGGGCTGCCGGATGCCGCGCCGAGGCACTTCAGCGCCAGCTTGCGGCCGCTCACCTCCTCGGTTACCAGCCACACGACGGCGCTGCCGCCGCTGCCGAGCCGGCGGCACACCCGGTAGCCCGGAACCTGCGGTTCGCCATTTCCGGAATGATCCGTGTCCTGACTCACATCGTCCATGGCTTAATGCGTACCCGAAAAGGCAACCTCCTGCAGAAGTTATCCACAGGGGCAGGACCAGGCGCTGCCCGGTTCCCCGAGGGGTGAGAGGTTGGGCACACTACTGACCGGCAGCACGCCGGCCGGGTCTAAGCTGGGTGCCATGACTCTTGAGTTCACACAGCTGGGTCTTGCCCCTGATTTCGTGGATTACACGCACGCCTGGGAACTCCAGCGCGACATCCACGAGAATGTCCTGGCCGGCAAGGCCCCCAGCACAGTACTCCTGCTCGAACACTCCGCTGTCTATACCGCCGGCAAACTGACGGAGGACCACGAACGCCCCTTCGACGGCACCCCGGTTGTTCCGGTGGACCGCGGTGGCAAGCTGACGTGGCACGGGCCGGGCCAGCTCGTGGGGTATCCCATCATCAAGCTGAAGAACAGGGCCGGGATCCGCGACTACGTGGAGCGGCTGGAGTCCGTCATTATCGCCGTCCTGGCGGACTTCGGAATCACGGGTGTCCGGATCAAGGGCCGCGCCGGTGTCTGGATCGAAGAAGACGCCAAGGGCCCCGCGCGGAAGATCGCCGCCATCGGCATCAGGGTCTCCCAGGGAGTCACAATGCATGGCTTTGCCATCAACTGCAACAACGATCTGGCCCCCTACGCCCAGATCATCGCCTGCGGCATCACGGATGCCGACGTAACTACCATCGCCCAGGAGACCGGCCGGGACGTGGCTCCAGCTGATCTCGTTTCGCGGATCATCGAAGAACTGCGCAACAATGAAGACGCCCTAGTTGCAACCCCCGAAGGAGCTCTACTGTGACACTGGCACCAGAAGGCCGGAAAATGCTGCGTATTGAGCAGCGCAATGCGGCCACCCCGGTGGAGCGCAAGCCGGATTGGATCAAAGCCAAGGTCCAGATGGGCCCCGAGTTCGTCCAGCTCAAGAACCTCGTCAAGAAGGAAGGTCTTCACACTGTCTGTGAGGAGGCCGGCTGCCCCAACATCTTCGAGTGCTGGGAGGACAAGGAAGCAACGTTCCTGATCGGCGGCTCCGAGTGCACGCGGCGGTGTGACTTCTGCCAGATCGACACCGGCAAGCCCTCCCCCGTCGACGTGTTCGAGCCCACCAAGGTTGCCCGTTCGGTACAGGCGATGCAGCTGCGCTACGCGACGGTCACCGGCGTTGCCCGTGACGACCTCGAGGACGAGGGTGTCTGGCTGTATGCCGAAACAGTCCGCAAGATCCACGAACTGAACCCGGGCACCGGCGTCGAACTCCTCATTCCCGACTTTTCCGGCAAACCCGAACACATCCAGGCGATCTGCGACTCCAAGCCGGAGGTGTTCGCCCACAACGTGGAAACCGTGCCGCGCATCTTCAAGCGCATCCGTCCCGCCTTCCGCTACGAGCGTTCCCTGGCCGTCATCACGCAGGGGCGCGACTTGGGCATGGTCACCAAGTCCAACCTGATCCTGGGCATGGGCGAGACCCGCGAAGAGATCTCCGAGGCGCTTCGGGACCTGCACGCGGCCGGCTGTGACCTGATCACCATCACCCAGTACCTGCGCCCGTCCGAGCGGCACCTTCCGGTGGACCGGTGGGTCAAGCCGCAGGAATTCGTCGACCTGCAGCAGGAAGCGGACGAGATCGGCTTCCTCGGTGTCATGAGCGGTCCGCTGGTGCGCTCCTCTTACCGCGCCGGCCGGCTGTGGGCAACCGCGATGCGCAAGAAAGGCTGGGAGATCCCTGCCGAACTGGCGCACATCGAAAGCTCGGGAAGCACCCGCCAGGAGGCGAGCTCCCTGCTCGCGGCGCACTCCTAGCACCGTCTGTCTGTCTGAGCCAAAGGGCCGGACGCCGGATTTCCGGCGTCCGGCCCTTTGGCGTGGATCACGTAGAATTAAGGCACTATGGCGAAATCCCCTGATTCCAGCAACAACACCCCGTCGGCTGACGCCCCCAAGCGCGGACTCTTCTCGCGCAAGCCCAGGGCGGCCAAGGTCAAGAAGCCGAGCCGGCTCAAGCAGATCGGCGAAGTCTTCAATATGACCCGCCGCCATGATCCGATGGTTCCGTGGCTCATGCTGCTGGCTTTCCTGGGTGTCGTGGCCGTCAGCCTCATCGTCGGCTTCCTGCTGCAAAACTGGATCACCGCCCTCATCATCGGCATCCCGCTGGGCTTCCTCGCGGCCACATTCATCCTGTCCCGCCGGGCCGAGCGCGCAGCGTTCGCCCAGATCGAGAACCAGCCCGGTGCCTCCGGGGCTGCCCTCAGCACACTCAAGCGGGGCTGGATCACCGAGGAGCAGCCTGTAGCGGTCAACCCGCGCACCCAGGACGCCGTGTTCCGCGCCATCGGCCGTCCCGGCGTCGTGCTGGTCAGCGAGGGCCCCACGCACCGGGTGAAGCCGCTGCTGGACGCCGAGCGCAAGAAACTTGCCCGGATCCTCCCCAACGTCACCATCCACGTGATTGAGAGCGGCAAGGGTGATGGCCAGACGCCCATCAGCCAGGTTGCGAAGAAGATGAACAAGCTGAACAAGGAGCTCACCAAGATCGAGGTGAGCGCTGTTTCCAAGCGCATCTCGTCGCTCGGAACCCGACTCCCCATCCCCAAGGGCGTCGACCCCTACAAGGCCCGTCCCCAGCGCGGACGCTAAATTTCCTGATCCGCCCCGGCGGCCGGATTCCCTCCGGCTACCGGGGCGTTTCCATTTGTCCCTCCCACGCTTTACCTGCCCGGTGAATATACTTTGCCGAAACACGACACGATGCCGGAGAACCTGTGAAATTACCGTCAAGAAGCGCCGTCATAAGCATCTTCCGGATGCTTGCCCTCGCCGAGGCGCTCAGCTGGGCAGCACTGCTGACTGGCATGTACTTCAAATGGATCGCCAAGACCACCGAGCTCGGAGTGGAAATCGCCGGGCCGGTACACGGGGCGCTGTTCATCGCCTACGGCATCACGGCCCTGGCCCTGTGGCGCTTGCAGCGCTGGCCGTTCGTGGTGGCGCTGTTCGCGGGCTTCTCGGCAGTCCTGCCGTTCGCCACGGTGCTGTTTGAACGCTGGGCGGGAAACCGCGGCCACCTGAGCGCAGACGGCGCGACGGCGGGAGGAGAGGCAGAGCGGACCATCGGGGAGCCCGCGCAGGAAGAAACCGCCGACGTCTGACCTTATCCGCCCTGGGCTCTATCCGCTCTGGCCCTACCTGCGGATCAGGACAGTCTTCATGGCCTTGTCGTGAAGACCCCGCTGGTCCGGATCAAAGATCACGGCAGGAATCACCAGGCACAGAAGAAGGGTCCGGACCAAAGCCGCCACGGGCCCGGCAGGCGTACCGCCAAGCCTGACCACGTGGATCCCCATGGCGCGGTGGCCAATGCTGTAGCCGAGGGTGCCAATCAACAGGGCTTGTTCGGCAGCGAACACGGCCAGCGTGGCCCAGGAGTTGCCCGCGAACAGGAAGTTGCTGATCAGCAGGGCCAAGGTCCAGTCGATGATGATCGCCACGATTCTGCGCCCGGCGCGGGCGATGGACCCGGGGCCCGATTCCGGAAGCCCCAGACGCTCCCCCGGGTACTTCGAAATACCGGAGGTGTCCGGTCCGCCCAGCCAGGAGCCAATGTCTCTGCGATCTACCACCGTCCAAGTTTACCGGCTGCCCGGCACCCGCGGACCGATCAGAGTGTGGATGCGGATAGACCACAGTGTGGACACCGTATAGCGTTTACATATCAGGGGGTTCTGTAACCTGCCGGAAACAATGCCGACACGGACGGGAAACCCCTTGTCCCTAGGGTGGTAACAGTTGCCAGCGAGCTGAAGGCGGGGGCACTTTTTTGTGTTTTCGCCCCGTCGGTCTGCGCTGGACCGGGATTGCGCTGGACCATATTGGCTTCCAGCCAGTTAATACATATGCGTAAGGAGCATAGATGTTCAAGACTGCGGACGAAGTCCTCAAGTTCATCAAAGACGAAGACATTAAGTTCGTCGATATCCGCTTCACCGACCTTCCTGGCGTGCAGCAGCACTTCAACGTGCCGGCCAAGAGCGTGGATGCCGACTTCTTCGTCAATGGCCAGCTCTTCGACGGATCTTCCATCCGCGGCTTCCAGGGCATTGCCGAGTCGGACATGCAGCTCATCCCGGATGTCACCACCGCCTTCCTGGACACGTTCCGCATGGAGAAGACCCTTGCACTGAACTTCTCCATCGTGAACCCCCGCACCGGCGACCCTTACCACCGCGACCCCCGTGGTGTAGCCGAGAAGGCCGAGGCCTACCTGGCCTCCACCGGCATCGCCGACACCGCCTTCTTCGCTCCCGAAGCCGAGTTCTTCGTCTTCGACAACGTCCAGTACCAGTCCTCCCCGCAGGGCAGCTTCTACAAGATCGATTCTGAAGAAGCCCACTGGAACTCCGGCCGCGAAGAAGAAGGCGGCAACCTGGGCTACAAGACCCCCGTCAAGGGCGGTTACTTCCCGGTCGCACCGACCGACAAGCAGGCTGACCTGCGTGACGCCATGTGCGTCGCGCTGGATGAAGCCGGCCTTGACGTCGAGCGCAGCCACCACGAGGTCGGCTCCGCAGGCCAGGCTGAGATCAACTACAAGTTCACCACGCTGACCCACGCCGCCGATGACCTGCAGAAGTTCAAGTACGTCATCAAGAACACGGCTGATGCCTGGGGCAAGTCGGTCACCTTCATGCCGAAGCCGGTCTTCGGTGACAACGGCTCGGGCATGCACTGCCACCAGTCGCTGTGGAACGGCGGCGAGCCGCTGTTCTACGACGAAAAGGGCTACGCCGGCCTGTCCGACACCGCACGCTGGTACATCGGCGGCCTGCTGAAGCACGCCTCCGCCGTGCTGGCCTTCACCAACCCGACGGTGAACTCCTACCGCCGCCTGGTCAAGGGCTTCGAGGCTCCGGTCAACATGGTCTACTCGCAGGGCAACCGCTCTGCCGGTATCCGCATCCCGATCACCGGTTCCAACCCGAAGGCCAAGCGCATCGAGTTCCGCGCTCCGGACCCCTCATCCAACCCGTACCTGGCGTTCTCCGCCCAGCTGATGGCCGGCATCGACGGCATCCGCAACCGCATTGAGCCGCCGGCTCCGATCGACAAGGACCTCTACGAGCTCCCGGCCGAGGAAGCCAAGGACATCCCGAAGGCACCGGGCACCCTCGAGGAAGCCCTGGAGGCCCTCCGCGAGGACAACGAATTCCTGCAGGCCGGTGGCGTGTTCACCCAGGACCTGATCGACACCTGGATCGAGTACAAGTACGAGAACGAGATCCGCCCGCTGTCCCTGCGCCCGAACCCGTACGAGTTCGAGCTCTACTACGGCGTCTAGTTGGATCATGCGGCTCGACGGGCTGTAGCCCGAAGGTAGTCCGCAAGAAACAAGCCACAGAAAAGGCCGGTCCCAGGTTTCACCACCTCTTGAGTTCTAGCGGTCGTTGCAACACCCAGATTATTGGGAGTTGCAACGACCGTGTCGGCTTTAACGGGGAAATCAGGTTCACGAAGGAAGTACACGCAAGACCAAAAGGATGAATTTTTCACGGTTCTGGCCCGGCTCGGAACTGCCACCCTGGCCGCCGCCGCACTGGGT
>NZ_JCAXEA010000028.1:0-65860 GCF_059759125.1 Arthrobacter sp. GQ119
GCCAATAGAAGGGTCACTCTAGGCGGCCGTGAACTGTGCCCAGTCGGGAAAGGGATCCACGGGCAGAGGTCGGTCAAGGCTGGCGGGGTTGTCCGGCTCGGGGTTGTCCGGCTCGAGGTTGTCCGGCTCGAGGTTGTCCGGCTCGAGGTTGTCCGGCTCGAGGTTGTCCGGCGCGAGGTTGTCCGGTCCAGGGCTACCGGGCTCGAGATAGTCTGGCTCGGGGTTGTGGGGCCAGTGTGGTGGTTCCCAGTCCTGTTCTTCACTGGGATAGGACCGTCCCGTGGGTGAGATCCAGCCAGGCGGACTGTCCCGGGTCGCAGCGACCGGCCGCCACGGCGTGGTGTGTTTGAGGCGGTGATGCTTCCGGCACGGCTGGCCCAGGTTGCTGATGCCGGTCCCGCCGCCCGCGGACCAGGCCAGCAGATGATCCGCCTCGTTATCCAGGGACTGGTTGCTGCAGCCGGGAAACGGGCACCGTCCGTCCCGCAGCCGCAGCCATTGCCGCATCGGCTTCGGCACCCGGTAACTGCTCCGGCCGATCTCCAGCGGCGCCCCGTCGCGCGGATCGGTCAGCACCCGCAAAAACGACCCCGCCCCGTCCGCGACAAGCCTGCGGGCCATGGACGCCGGGATCGGCCCGTACCCGTCCAGCACCGCCGGTTCCTCACCGGCACCCAGCAGCGAAAACACCGGCACCGTGACCAGGACCTGCGCCGCCGGGGACGGGGCACCCTCCGCCACACCACCCAGCAGCCAGCACCCGGTGACGTCCGCGCGCAACTGGGTCAGGGTCCGGGATTCGCCAGGAGCCTGCAGGGCGCGCCCGGCCTCGGTGGCCCGGGCCCAGATGCCGGCCGCGGTGTCCGCGGGCAAATACAACGACAGCCACGCCATGCCGTCCCGGTCCGGAACGAACTCCACCCGCCGGTCCTTCACGCTCCTGCGGTGGCGTGCCTCGATGCCCACCGGGTGGTGCCGCTCCCGCCAGGCACGCGCCCTGGCCCGGAACCTGCCCGGCACCAACTCCCCGGCCAGGCAACCCCGCGCACGCCCGGGCACGCCCGTGCCCGGAAGACCAGGATCCAGGGAGTCCGGGCCCAGGAAATGGGCTTCCATCGCCGCCACGGCGGCAGGCTCCAGCCCGGAGGTTTCATCACACAGCACCCTGGCGTGCTGCCAGGAAATGCTCCCTGACTGCAGCGCGGCCAGCGTCAACGGCAATCCGGTGGTCAGGGCGCGGGCCTCGGACAAAAGCGCACCGGCACTGCGTTCGCCCACCGTCAGCACACACGCGACCTCAGCGGTCACCGCCATCTCCTGGGCGGTGCGCTCCTGCGGGGAACCGGCCGGCGCCGCCACCGCCTCGGCAGCGGCGGCGTACCCGGCCGCGAACTGAACCTTCAACGCGGCCAGCCGCGCTTCCAACCTGCCCACCTCCGCCAGACCATCCAGACACGCCTCCGCCCGGTCCCGCAAAGGATCAGCACCGGCAAACGCATCGGCACCCGTAAAAGGATCAGCACCGGCCGAAGCCACGTTGCGGGCGCCGCGGCCCACAACAGCAGCCAACGCAGCGACAGAGGCCCCGATGCCCTCCAACGCCGCCAACACCGCCCCGTCATCCATACCCACAGCATGACAGCAGGCAGTGACAATAACGCCGCGATGGAACCCACCGAACACAACGCGTGGCACTCCTGCCGGAGCACCCAATCACGCCTTAGCCGCTCAGCCCAAGCTGCACCATCCGCTTGGAATGGTTTTCCGCGAGTTCCCTGGTGAGGCGTTGCACCAGTTCCCTGGCCGCGGCATCGTCCGCACCGCTGTCGGCTGCCGTGATCAGCTCGGTCAGGAAGGCGTGTTCGTACCCCACCCGCTGGGCCTGGGTGAGCGCTTCGCCCAGGAGCCGCCGGCCCCATAACGCCAGGCGGGAGGCCAGCCGGGGGTCATCGGCCAGGGCCACCCGCAACCGCTCCCTCAGCACGGCTGTTGCTTCCTCGGTCGCCTGGATCTGCTGGATCAGTTCCCGGGTCCCGGGATCCACATAGCGGGCCACGGCCTGGTAGAAATCGGCCGAGACCGTATCCACCACGTAGGCCTTCATCAGGGATTCGTACCAGTCGGCAGGCCGGGTCCGCTCGTGGAAGTGGTCCACGGCGGCCTGGAACGGCACCATCGCGTCCTCGACGTCCACGCCCATGTCCGCCAGCTTTTTGCTTACCAGCTCGTAATGCTGGAACTCGATGACGGCAATCCGGCCGAGCACGGCGCGGTCATGGAGTGTCGGGGAGTAGCGGGCGTCTGACGAGAGCCGTTCGAAGGCGGAAAGCTCCCCGTACGCCATCACACCGAACAGGTCAGCGACGAAACGATCGTAGTGAACGGTGTCAGCCGAGGATGTGCCCATAACCCAAGACTAACTGCGGAAATCCGACTAACCTGATTTTCGTGCCACATCATCGCCTGTCCCCCAGCGTCCACGAACAGACCAACGCCCTGGCCGCGGCCCTGAGCGCGCTGCGGACGGAGCTGGAGCTTCCCGGGGAGTTCGCCGACCACGTACTCCGGGAGGCCGAGGCGGCGGTGGCGCGGCTGCGGCTCCCGGAGCTGGACCTGACCGGCGTCGAATTCCTGACCATCGATCCGCCGTCGTCCACGGACCTCGACCAGGCCCTCTTCATTGAGCGGTCCGCACACGGCTACCGGATCCTTTACGCCATCGCTGACGTGCCATCCTTCGTGGTTCCCGGCGGTGCCCTCGACGCCGAAACCCGGCGCCGCGGCCAGACCTTCTACGCTCCAGACGGCCGCATCCCCCTGCACCCGGAAGTGATCAGCGAGAACGCGGGCAGCCTGCTCGCCGGCCAGCTATGTTCGGCGTTCGTCTGGGAGTTCGAACTCGATGCGGAGGCCGAGGTTGTCTCCGTGCTGGTGCGGCGGGCCAGGGTCCGCAGCCGGGCCAAGCTCAACTACAAGGGTGTACAGGCAGAACTGGATGCCGGGACGGCCTCGCCCGTGCTCCAGCTCCTGCGCGAAGTGGGGCTCAAGCGCGTGGAGCTGGAACGGGCCCGCGGCGGCGCCAGCCTGAACATGCCGGAGCAGGAGATCGTGCAGCTTCCCGACGGCGGCTACCGGATTGTGGCGGCGCCGCAGCTTCCGGTGGAGGACTGGAACGCCCAGATTTCCCTGATGACGGGCATGGCCGCCGCCTCGCTGATGCTCGACGGCAAGGTGGGCATCCTCCGCACCATGCCCGCGCCGGACGAACGGTCCCTCGGCCACTTCCGGCGCCAGACGGCCGCATTGGGGAAGCCGTGGGACGGAACGGTCAGTTACGGGGAGTACCTGCGCACGCTGGATCCCACCGATCACCGGCAGTTGGCCATCATGCATTCGGCCGGCATGCTCTTCCGCGGGGCCGGCTACACATACTTTGACGGAACGGTTCCCGACGACGCCATCCAGTCCGCCATCGGCACGGCCTATGCACACACCACGGCACCCCTGCGGCGGCTGATCGACCGCTTCGTCCTGGTCATCTGCGAGGCGCTGAGCAACAACCGCCCCGTGCCGGCGTGGGCGCGGGAAGCACTGCCGTCCCTGCCGGAGATCATGGCCGCCTCCGACCAACTGGCCGCCAAGATGGAGCGTCTGGCACTGGACACGGTGGAGGCGGCGCTGCTCATCAACCACATCGGCCAGGAGTTCGACGCCGTGGTGATCTCCGGGTCCAAACCCGCCAAGAACAACGGCTCCGGCGGCAACAATGGCAACGGGAACGGCAAAGGCCCCAACGGCGGTGGCCCGTCCGGCATCGTCCAGATCGCCGAGCCTGCCGTCACCGCCCGCTGCGCCGGCGAAATGGAACCCGGTACCCGGGTGCGGGTCCGGCTGCTCTCCTCAGACATCGCCACACGGGACGTGCATCTCGAGCTGGTCGGCTGAGTCTTGAGGCACAGGCTAGACTGAAGGGGTAGAAATGGATGCCCGGTCGTTGATTTCGTTTATTTTGAATCAACAAGCCCGCCCCTACGCGATCTTGAGACAGACCCGTTGGTCCCCAGTGCCAGCATTTAGATAGCCCGCGATCGGCTTCCACTGGAATTGCTTGCGCGTCTGAGTGTGCTCCGGATCGGCCCATCCGGCCGGCCGTTGAGCATGCGGCGCCAATGCCCAAATGAATAAGGAAACTCCACTGTGAGTGAATTGCATACCCACCAACTGCTCTCCGATGACTCCGGAACCGAGACCATTGAGCCGGAAGAGACCATCATCTCGGATGAGAAACCGCACGAGATCGCAGAAAAGTCCTTCTCGGACTACAACGTGCGTCCGGACATCGTCGAGTCCCTCGCCGACGCCGGCATCACCCATCCCTTCCCCATTCAGGCGATGACCCTGCCCGTGGCCCTTTCCGGCCACGACATCATCGGCCAGGCCAAGACCGGCACCGGAAAGACCCTCGGCTTCGGCATTCCCGCCCTGCAGCGCGTCGTGGGCCAGGACGACCCGGGCTACGAGAAGCTGCCGGCCCAGGGCGCCCCGCAGGCGCTCGTCATCGTGCCGACGCGCGAACTCGCGGTACAGGTCGCCAACGATTTGCAGACCGCTTCCCGCAAGCGCAATGCCCGCATCGCAACCATCTATGGCGGCCGTGCCTACGAGCCGCAGATCGAGGCGCTGCAGAAGGGCGTGGAGGTCGTCGTGGGTACGCCCGGACGCCTGATCGACCTCTACAAGCAGCGCCACCTGGTGCTGAAGAACGTCAAGATCGTCGTGCTGGACGAAGCCGATGAAATGCTGGACCTCGGCTTCCTGCCCGACGTCGAGACCCTGATCGCCGGCACGCCCCCGGTCCGCCAGACACTGCTGTTCTCGGCAACGATGCCCGGCCCCGTGATCGCCATGGCCCGGCGGTACATGACCCAGCCGACGCACATCCGCGCTGCCGATCCGGACGACGAGGGCCTCACCAAGCGCGACATCCGCCAGCTCATCTACCGTGCGCACAGCATGGACAAGACCGAAGTCGTCTCCCGCATCCTCCAGGCCCGCGGACGCGGACGCACCATCATCTTCACGAAGACCAAACGCACCGCCGCCAAGGTGGCAGAGGAACTCGTTGACCGCGGTTTCGCAGCGGCGGCCATCCACGGCGACCTCGGCCAGGGTGCCCGCGAACAGGCACTCCGGGCCTTCCGCAACAACAAGGTGGACGTCCTGGTCGCCACCGACGTCGCAGCCCGCGGCATCGACGTCGACGACGTCACCCACGTCATCAACTACCAGTGCGTCGAGGACGAGAAGATCTACCTGCACCGGGTGGGCCGCACCGGCCGCGCCGGCAACAAGGGCACTGCCGTGACCTTCGTGGACTGGGACGACATGCCGCGCTGGGGCCTCATCAACAAGGCGCTGGGCCTGAGCGTTCCCGAGCCCATCGAAACGTACTCCTCCTCGCCGCACCTTTTCGAGGACCTGGACATTCCGGAAGGCACCAAGGGCCGTCTCCCGCGCAGCAAGCGCACGCTGGCAGGCGTGGATGCGGAGGTCCTGGAGGACCTCGGCGAGACCGGCAAGAAGGTCTCCCGCGGCGGACGCGACAGCAGCCGCTCCGGTGGTCGCGAGACGGCACGCTCCGGCGGACGACGCAGCGGCGAAGCGGGCGGACGGTCGGGGGACCGCCGTCGTCGTTCCTCTGACACGGCTGACGCCGGCACCGCACCTGCCGCGGCGGCGGCAAACGCCACCACAGCCGGAACGGGTACCGAGCAGCCCCCGCGCGCCCGGCGCACCCGCACGCGTACCCGCCGCCGCAACGGCGAGGTCGTGGCTGGCAGCGAGTCCACGTCAACCGGCTCACAGCCGGGCAGCACCGAGGCCTAACAGCCTCAATGACTGAACCTGTCTGGGCGCCGGACGGCAGCAACCTGGTGGTTCACGCGGACAACGCGGAATTCCTCCCCACGCTGCCGGACGGCGCCTTCACACTCATTTACGTGGACCCGCCGTTCAACACCGGCCGCGCCCAGCAGCGCCAGGGAACCAAAATGGTGCTGAACGCCGACGGCGACGGCGACCGGGTCGGCTTCAAGGGCCGATCCTACGACACCATCAAAGGCGCCCTGCACCGCTACGATGACGCCTTCAGCGACTACTGGTCCTTCCTCGAACCCCGGCTGGTGGAGGCCTGGCGCCTGCTTGCCGACGACGGCACCCTGTACCTGCACCTGGACTACCGCGAGGTGCACTACGCCAAGGTCATGCTGGACGCCATCTTCGGCCGGGAGTGTTTCCTCAACGAGATCATCTGGGCCTACGACTACGGCGCGCGCGCCAAGTACCGCTGGCCTACCAAGCACGACAACATCCTCGTCTACGTCAAGAACCCCGCCAAGTACCACTTCGACAGCGCCGAAGTGGACCGGGAACCGTACATGGCCCCGGGACTGGTGACACCCGCGAAGCGTGAGCTGGGCAAGCTGCCCACCGACGTCTGGTGGCACACCATCGTCTCGCCCACGGGCAAGGAGAAGACCGGCTACCCCACGCAGAAACCCGAAGGCCTGGTGCGGCGGGTCGTCGCCGCATCGAGCCGCCCCGGCGACTGGTGCCTGGACTTCTTCGCCGGATCCGGCACCCTCGGCGCAGTGGCAGCGAAGATGGGACGCCGGTTCGTATGCGTGGACCAGAACCAGCCCGCCATCGACGTCATGGCCAAGCGACTCGACACGCACGCCGAGTTCAGGTCCTACCCACGTACCTAGCTGTCTGGGGTGCGGTCAGCGGATGACCGCGGTTCCGGTACCGAGCTCCTCGATCCGCCCAAACACCTCGGGTGCCGTGAGGTTCTCCCCCAAACGGTTGGGCTTGCCGGCGCCGTGGTAGTCCGATGAGCCGGTAATGAGCAATCCGTGCCTGGCCGCGAGGCCGCGCAAAAACTCGCGGCCTTCCTCGGGGTTGTCGCGGTGGTCCACCTCGAGGCCTGCGAGTCCGGCGTCGATCATGTCCCGGTAGGTGCCCTCCCCCACGACGCGCCCGCGTGAGGACGCCACCGGATGGGCAAAGACCGGGACGCCTCCAGCTGCACGGACAAGCTCGACGGCGAGCGCCGGCTCAGGCGCGTAGTGCTGCACAAAGTACCGCGAATGCGAGGTCAGGATGGAGGTGAAGGCTTCGGACCTGTCCGCCACCACTCCGGCGGCCACGAGCGCGTCGGCGATGTGCGGCCGTCCCAGCGTTGCCCCCGGCGCGACATGGTGAATCACGTCATCCCAGCTCAGCGGGTAGTCCTCGGCGAGCAGCGTCACCATGCGTTCGGCCCGCGTCTGCCGCGCATCCTTGGCCTTGGTGATTTCATCCAGCAGCCCTGCGTGGGTGGGGTCGTGTAAATAGCTGAGGAGGTGCACGCTGATTCCCTGCTCCGTCCGGCAGGAGATCTCCATGCCGGGGACCAGCGCCACGCCGTATTCGAGCGCCGCGCTGGAGGCCTCGGCCCAGCCGTCAGTGGAATCGTGGTCGGTCAGTGCGATGACGTCCAGCCCCGCCGCCGCGGCGGCAGCCATGACCTCGGCCGGCGCCTCCGTGCCATCGGAAACATTTGAGTGGGCGTGCAGATCTATCCTCACCAGCCCAGCCTAGTAGATGGCGGGCCTTCCCCCGGCCCGGACAGGCCGGTTCCCCCTGCCGTCGGCGACGTTGGCCTCAGTTGCGGGGCTGGTGAGACGATGGGACGGTGAACGATGCAGAAGACACCTACAACGGTGAAAATACAGCCTCCCAGCCTCTCGAGGAGCGGGTCAACAACCGCTCGCAGCGGCCCAGTTCCGAGGCCTTCAAGGCCTTCATGGCCAGCAACTGGGCCCCGTCCCCGCAGGTAACCCCTGAGCGTGACGCCGTGGCTGACCACGCCGCCCGCCGCCGGCGCGTCATCTCCGGCCAGTTCAAAGGTGAACGGCTGGTGGTGCCGGCCGGTCCGCTCAAGGTCCGCTCCAACGACTGCGACTACCGCTTCCGGCCACACTCTGGCTTCGCGCACCTGACAGGCCTGGGCCTGGACCACGAGCCTGACGCCGCGCTCATTTTCGAACCGGTCGAGGAAGGCACCGGGGACGACGGCGGCAACCACCGCGTCACGCTCTACTTCCGCCCGCTGGCCGGACGGGACACCGAGCAGTTCTACGCCGATTCACGGTCCGGCGAGTTCTGGATCGGTGCACGCCCCACTCTGGCGGAGTTCGAAGCCCGCCTCGGCCTGCTGACGGCACACATCGACGAGCTCGAAATGGCGATCACCAAAAACGTGGGTGCCCCGGAAATCGGCGGCATCTCCATCCGTCTGGTGCGCAAGGTGGACGAGAACATCGACGCCCTCGTGGACACGGCCC
The DNA here is from genome assembly GCF_059759125.1 of Arthrobacter sp. GQ119. Classification (NCBI taxonomy): domain Bacteria; kingdom Bacillati; phylum Actinomycetota; class Actinomycetes; order Micrococcales; family Micrococcaceae; genus Arthrobacter; species Arthrobacter sp. GQ119. The sequence goes on from NZ_JCAXEA010000028.1 coordinate 8,388, forward strand.
GCTACAACACCGCCAAGGATCCGGACAACCTGGACCTGGGCGTGCTGGACGCCCTCGACGAGAAACTGTCCGAGGCCCTCTCCGAGCTCCGCCTGATCAAGGACGAATGGGAGGTGGAGCAGCTGCAGACCGCCGTGGCCGCCACGGTGGAAGGCTTCATCGAAGTGGTCAAGGCCCTTCCCCGGGCACTGACCCATTTTCGCGGCGAGCGCGTAGTGGAGGGAGCTTTCTTTGCCCGCGCCCGCGAGGAAGGCAACGAGCTCGGCTATGACACGATCGCCGCGTCCGGCAACAACGCCACGGTGCTGCACTGGACCCGGAACACCGGCAGGATCCATGCCGGCGACCTCCTGCTCGTGGACGCCGGCGTCGAGGCCGATTCCCTGTACACCGCGGACATCACGCGCACCCTGCCCGCCAACGGTACGTTCTCTGACATCCAGCGCAAGATCTACGAAGCCGTCCTCGACGCCGCCGACGCCGGATTCGCCGCCGCGCAGATCGGCACCCGCTTCCGGGACATCCACACTGCAGCCACCACCGTCCTCGCGGAACGCCTTGCCGAATGGGGGCTCCTTCCGGTTCCCGTCCAAGAGGCCATCAGCGACCAGGGGCAGCAGCACCGGCGCTGGATGCCGCACGGCACCAGCCACCACCTGGGCCTTGACGTTCACGACTGCGCGCAGGCCAAGCGGGAACTGTACCTGGACGGGGTGCTCGCCGAAGGCATGGTCTTCACCATCGAACCGGGCCTGTACTTCAAGAACGAGGACCTCGGCATCCCGGAGGAATACCGCGGAATCGGCATCCGGATCGAGGACGACATCCTGATGACCGCCGAGGGCCCCGTCAACCTCAGCGCCGCGCTCCCCCGCACCGCCGACGACGTCGAAGCCTGGATGGCGGGCATCTGGCAGGAGGCCAACGGCAAGGGTTAGCCCCCGCCGGGCTTGCGGCCAGCCAGCCTCTGCAAGCGAAAAAGAGAGGGGCACCGGATTTCTCCGGTGCCCCTCCCTTTCGGTCTCGCCTTTCGGCTCGCCAAGCGCTAACGCTTCTCGTCCTCGCCCTGCGCCGGCTGGTTGGCGTCGTTAACGCGCACGCCGTACTGGGGGCGGCCATCAGGCAGGTCGGGGTAGCGAACAGCCGCCGGACGCTGGCCAGCGCGCTGCCCGGCGTCCGGACCCTCGGCGCCTTCCGGGGCGCGGCCAGGCTGGCCGGGCTGGCCCTCGACAGCCCCGTACTGGGGTGCACCCGGAACCGGCGCGCCCTGCGCCTGGGAACCGGGAGCCTGGGAACCCTGGGGGTATTGTCCCTGGGCATCCTGGGTCCGCTGGCCGTACGGGTCGTTCCAGCCGGCGGGCCGCTGAGGGGCCTGGCCCTGGTACGGGCCCTGGTGCCGGCCGGGCTGACCAGGCTGACCGGGCTCCCCAGGCTGACCGGGCTGGCCGGGCTGGCCGGGCTGCTGGTTGTGGTAGTCACTCTGGGTGTAGTTGGAAGGCCCCGTGTAGTTGGAAGGCCCTGTGTAGTTAGAAGGCCCCGTGTAGTTGGAAGGCCCCGTGTAGTGCGACGGCCCTGCGCCGGCGGTGGCGTCCGACGGCGTCATCGGCAGCTGCTGCAGCAGCCGGCGGGCCTCGTGTGCGGCCTCGAAGGAGACCACGACGTCATAGTTGGTCGCCACGACCTGGCTCGTCGACGTAAAGTCACGCTTTCCGCGCTGCATGGCGTAAGTCACGATCCCGAACAGCATGAAGAACGCCGCGCCCATGAGGACTGAGCTGATAATCGAGAACGTCCCGCCGGCCGGTGTGAAGAACGACAGCATGACACCGACGAAGAGGCCAAACCACATGCCGCTCAGGGCACCCGAGAGCGCCACTCGAGGGTAGCTGAGCCGTCCCGTCACCCGTTCCACCATCTTCAGGTCATTGCCCACGATGGACACCATGTGCACCGGGAACTGCTGATCGGCGAGGTAGTCGACAGCCTTCTGGGCGTCCAGGTAGGAGGTATACGTGCCGACGGTGTCCCCCGTGGGGACTGTCCGGGATTCGTCGGAGCCGTTCGGGACGCCCTTAGGACCACCAAAAATGTTTGACATACACCCATTCTTGCCCATAAGGATGTGTGCGAGCTGAAATTCAGCTAAAAGAGAGCAGACTCGGTAGCCTGTAGGGGTGAGCACAAATCCTACACGCGTCTTCGTGGCGCGCCTTCTGGGACTGGACGTCTTCGACCCCCTGGGCGACCGCCTGGGGCGGCTTCGCGACGTCGTCGTGCTCTCCCGCGGAACCCGTGGCGCACCCCATGTGGTGGGCATCGTCGTCGAAGTGCCGGGCAAGAAGCGGGTCTTCGTTCCCATGACCCGGATTACGTCCATCGACCAGACGCAGATCATCTGCACCGGACTGGTCAACCTGCGCCGCTTCGAACAGCGCGGCGCCGAGACCCTCGTGGTCGCCGAGATGTTCGACCGGCGCGTGACGCTGCGTGACGGCAGCGGTGACGCCACCATCGAGGACATCGCCATGGACCAGCACCGTTCGGGCGACTGGTTCGTCAGCAAGCTGTTCGTCCGGCGCGGCCATTCGCTGGCTCCCCTGAGCAGGCTCCGGCGCAACGAAACCATGATCATTGACTGGGCGGACGCGCACCAGGGTGCCAAGACCGAGCCGCAGGCTGCCACCCAGTTCGTCGCCAACCACGAGGACCTCAAGCCTGCCGACTTCGCCGAGGCGCTGCAGGAGATGAGCGACAAACGGCGGTTCGAAGTGGCCAGCGAGCTCCAGGACGAACGGCTTGCCGACGTCCTGCAGGAGCTGCCGGAAGACGACCAGGTGGAGATCCTCTCCGCGCTCGACGTCCAGCGCGCGGCCGATGTCCTGGAGGAGATGGACCCCGACGACGCCGCCGACCTCCTCGGTGAACTGCCGTCTGCGCAGGCCGAAGAGCTGCTGCAGCTGATGGAGCCCGAAGGTGCAGAGGACGTGCGCCGCCTCCTCGAATACGACGAAGACACCGCCGGCGGTCTGATGACCCCCGTTCCCGTCATCCTGCCGCCCGAGGCCACGGTGGCCGAGGCCCTCGCCCACGTCCGCCGCGAGGAGCTGTCCCCTGCCCTCGCCTCCTCCATCTTCATTGCCCGGCCGCCGCTGGAAACCCCCACAGGCAGGTTCCTGGGAGTGGTCCACATTCAGCAGCTGCTGCGGTTCCCGCCGTTCGAACCGCTGGGCAACCTGGTTGACAAGAACCTGGAGCCGCTTTCGGACCAGGCCCATATCAGCGAAGTTGCCCGCACCCTGGCCACGTACAATTTGAACTCCCTTCCGGTGGTCAACCAGGCCGGCCGTCTGGTGGGGGCAGTCACCGTCGACGACGTCCTTGACCACCTGCTTCCGGATGACTGGCGGGCAAATGACGGCGAGGCCCCGATCAGAAGGCTTGGAGGCCGCATTGGCTGACATCACTCCAAAGGGCGCAGGTTCGCGGGGACGGGACAAGGCCGCCAGCAAAGGCAGCCTGGACACGCCCCTGAGCGGGCGTCAGCGCATCCTGCCGAAATTCTCGCCGGACCCGGACGCCTTCGGCCACGCCACGGAGGGCTTCGCCCGTTTCATGGGCACGCCGCAGTTCCTGCTCTACATGACGGTGTTCTGCGTTTTCTGGCTGGTCTGGAACACGTTCGCGCCCACGGACTGGCAGTTCGACAAAGTGGAACTCGGCTTCACGCTCCTGACGCTGATGCTCTCGCTGCAGGCCTCCTACGCGGCCCCGCTGCTGCTGCTGGCACAGAACCGCCAGGACGACCGCGACCGCGTCTCCCTCCAGCAGGACCGCCAGCGCGCCGAACGCAATTTGTCTGACACCGAATACCTGACCCGGGAGCTGGCGTCGCTGCGGATCGCTCTGCGCGAAGTGGCCACCCGCGACTACGTCCGGGCCGAGCTGCGCAGCCTCCTGGAGGACCTGGTTGAAGCGCAGGAGGAAATCCGCAGCCACGATGCGACCGGGCAAGGCAGCCACGAGTCGCCACGGGAGCTGGTCCGGGAGAAACTCAAGGAAAAGCGGCAGCGCAGTCCGCGGACCCAGCAGATTCCCAAGATCAAGCCTGACAAGCCACGCCAGAGCCGGTCAACCGATCCGCGCCACACCTCCCCCGAAAGCTGAGCATCCACAGCATGAGCACGTCCCTCGCCCCGGCAGTCAACGCTGCCCTGGCTACCGTTATCGACCCCGAGCTGCGCCGTCCCATCACGGAGCTCGGCATGGTTGATTCCGTGGAAATTTCCGACGACGGTGCCGTCCGTCTGTCGGTGCTGCTCACCATCGCCGGCTGCCCCCTGCGGGACACGATCACGAAGGATTCGGAGGCCGCCTTGCTGGGCGTTCCCGGTGTCACCGCCGTCGAGGTCGAACTCAAGGTGATGACGCAGGCCCAGCGCGATGCCCTCAAAGAGCAGCTTCGGGGCCCGGGCGGCCAACGGGGCATTCCGTTCAACCAGCCGGGATCGCTGACCAAGGTCTTTGCCGTGGCCAGCGGCAAGGGCGGCGTGGGCAAATCATCGGTGACGGTGAACCTGGCCTGCTCCCTGGCCAGCCAGGGCCTGCGTGTGGGGATCGTGGACGCGGACGTCTACGGCTTCTCCGTACCGGGCCTCATGGGCATAACCCAGGCCCCCACCCGGGTGGATGACATGATCCTTCCCCCGGTGGCGTACGGCGTGAAGGTCATCTCGATTGGCATGTTCGTCGCCGGCAACCAGCCGGTGGCGTGGCGGGGTCCCATGCTGCACCGCGCACTGGAGCAGTTCCTTACCGACGTCTATTTCGGCGACCTCGACGTGCTGTTCCTCGACCTGCCGCCGGGCACCGGCGACATCGCGATCTCGGTTGCCCAGCTGCTTCCCAAGGCCGAGATCCTCGTGGTCACCACCCCGCAGGCGGCCGCCGCAGACGTCGCCGAGCGTGCCGGGGCCATTGCCACCCAGACCGGGCAGACAGTGGCCGGCGTCATCGAGAACATGTCCCACCTCGAAATGCCCGACGGCGGGCGGATGGAGCTGTTCGGAAGCGGCGGCGGGCAGCTGCTCACCGAAAGGCTAAGTGCCACGACGGGCACGCCGGTACCGCTCCTCGGACAAATCCCGCTCGACATACTGTTGCGGGAAGGCGGGGATTCGGGCCAGCCGATCGTCCTCGGCCGCCCCGAAACACCTGCCGCGGCGGCACTGTCCGCCATCGCCGGCAAACTGGCGTCCCGGCCGCGTGGCCTGACGGGAATGAAGCTGGACGTCCAGCCCCGGTAACGGGAGGCCGAAATCCGACTCCAGTGACTGGGCCGTCGAAATCCAGGCCGGATGAGCCCCTAGGTGGCTTCCGTGTCGAACGGCGCGGCTTCGCCGTCGGGCAACCGTTCGACGGTTCGGCCCGGCCGCGGGGCAGCTGACTGGTCTACGGCCCCGGACACGGCCGCGCCGGCGGCGGCAACTGCGGGCCCGCCGGGGCTCACCGCCTTCGCGGTGTCCTCGAGCAGGGCTTCCTTGATGATGCGGCGGGGATCGTACTGACGGGGATCGTACTTCCTCCAGTCGACATCATCGATGTCTATGCCGACTTCTTCCTTGATCTGTTCCCGCGCACCGGACGCCATCCGCCGCAGTTCCCGAACGAGGTTTGTCAGTTTCTGGGTGTATTCGGGCAGCCGCTGGGGGCCGATCACCAGAATGCCGATGAGCAGCAGAAGGAGAAACTCCGGGCCGTTGATTCCAAACACTTTAGGAAGATTACCCTCTCCGGAGAGGCGGTGACGATTTCGCCGCCGTCACGGCGGCGCTGCGCCGCGTCACCGCGCCAGGTGCCCGGTCATCTTGTCCCAGTGCAGGGCGAGTCTGCGCAGCCCGCGTTCCAGTCTTTCCACGACTGATTCATCGCCTGAACCTCGCGTCTCCGGGCCGGAGCCTGCCGCCACGCCATGGTCCAAACCGACCTGACTGACAGGGCGTCCGGCCGCAGCCAGGGCTGCGACGGCATCGTCAGCAGCGTGCGCGGGCAGGTCCGATACGTACGTGAATGTGCTCTTGCCGGTCTGGTAAATGGCACTCCACGGGGCGGTGGCCTTGATCCAGAGCCGTCCCGCCCCTGCATTACCGGCCGCATTGACGGCCACGAAGCCATCGCTGCTGGCGGGGTGCCCCGTCAGGGGGTTGACCGGCACAGGCGGCAGGGCTGACGCCGCGGGCAGCTCCGGGTTGCCGGCTGCCGGCGCGGAGCGCTGTTCGAGGACAGTTGCCGTGTGCTGTCCGTCCGAGAGTCGCAGCTCCACGGCAGGCCGCCCGGCGTAGACCTTTGACGTGGCAGACACGATGTGGAAGCCCATGGCCTGGAGATCGGGGCAGGCCCAGCCGTGCGAACGCAGAACCGCCACGTTCGAATTGGCGGACGGATCCGCGGACACTTCCGCGCCGGAGCTGCCCCCGGCCTCCGTTCCGCTGCTGCCGGCGGCGTCCGCGGAACGCTCCGCCTGTCCTGAGAAAGCAGCGGCCGCGTACTGCCGCGGTTCCCCGGCGGCGATGTACGCGCCCGCCATGACGGCACCTGCAGCCACGATGGCAACGCCACCGGCGGCCAGGCCTGCCAGCCTGAACGGGTGTGCCTGCGGGGCCGGCGCGGCCTGAGCCATGGCCAGTTCCCGGGTGTTGAGCAGCAGCCGCGCTGTCAGCTCGTCGCTGGCCGCCGGGACAGCTGCTTGCCGAAGCCGTTCAAGATACTCGCGCTGCCGGCGAAGGGCAGCGGCGCAATCGGCGCACCGGCTGACATGGTCAGGGGTGCCCGGATGCCGCGATCCTGCCAGGGGCAGGGATGCGGCCGATTTCCTGGCGTTATGCAGCAAGCGGTTCAGTTGATGCATGGCGCCGATCAGAGAACGCCGGCGATGCGGGGCAGCTTGAGCCGCGGCTTGCGTGCCTGCTGCGGCCTCGGATCGCGGTGGGCAAGCTTTTCACGCAACATGGTGCGGCCACGGTGAATGCGCGAGCGCACCGTACCGAGCTTCACGCCCAGCGCTTCGGCAACCTCGTCGTAGGACAGGCCCTCCAGGTCGCACAGCACAACCGCCGCCCGGAAGTCCGGGGGAAGCTCCTCCAGCGCAGCCTGGACGTCCAGGTCCAGGTTGTTGAGCTCGAAACTCTGCTCGGGTCCCGGCTCGCGCCCCGGAAGGCGGGACTCGGCATCCTCCGCCAGCGCGTCGAAGCGGATCCTGCTCTTGCGCCGGGCCTGATCGAGGAACAGGTTGGTGGTTATGCGGTGCAGCCAGCCGTCGAGCGTTCCGGGCTTGAAATTCTCCAGGGAACGGAAGACGCGGACGAACACCTCCTGGGTGAGGTCCTCGGCGTCGTACTTGTTGCCGGTGAGGCGATACGCCAGCCGGTAGACCTTTGCCGAGTGGTTGGTCACCACCTCTTCCCAGGTGGGCCTGACCCAGTCGGCCCCGGACTCTTCAACTGCAGGGACAGGTGCCACAACTGATCCTGATGACATCGTCCACTCCCCTCGTGGATGTACTAACGCCTGATGCGGTTTACATCATTGGTTCGGCGCCGATCACCACTTGGATGAGCGGATAATTATCATTTCAAACTTGGCTGGGAATTTCCTGACTGCGGGTCCCCCTTTAGCCGTAGGCGCAACCGAAACAGAGCCGGCGCGGGCCGCGGGCACCGGACGGCTGCGGCCGGGCGCCCGTGGTATCCGGCATCACAGCCTGTCCCGCCGTCACCTTCCCGCGCCATGCCGCCGGACACAGTACTCTGTTAGAAACATCCACCTGCCGCCCAGAAAGCGAAACCCATGAGCGCCGATAAGTCCACGAGCTGGTCCTATGCAGAAGATCTGCCTGCCGAGGATGAGGTCCTGCTCCGCGCCCGGGAACGTTCGTTCGAATTGGGCGTCACACCCATCGGACGAGGGGTCGGGGCCGTGCTGACGGTTCTGGCCGCGGCATCAAAGGCCCAGACGGCCGTCGAAATTGGCACCGGCGCCGGGGTGTCCGGTGTCTGCCTGCTTCGCGGCCTGGGCCCGCAGGCGGTACTGACCACCATCGATGTGGACGTCGAGCACCTCAAAGCAGCACGCGAGGCCTTCCAGGAAGCCGGCAGCCCCGCGAACCGTACGCGCACCATTTCCGGCCGTGCCGGTGACGTCCTGCCCAGGCTGACAGACGCCGCATACGATCTCGTGTTTGTCGACGGCGACAAGCCGAACTTCCCGCGCTACGTGGACCAAGCCGTACGCCTGCTCAAGTCCGGCGGCCTCCTGATCGTCAACGATGCCCTGGACAAGGACCGCGTCTCCAACCCCGCGGCCCGTGACGCCACCACCGTGGTCCTGCGGCAGGTGGGCAAGGCCGTCCGCGACGACGACCGGCTCGCCTCCGCGATGCTGCCCACCGGCGACGGCCTGCTGGTAGCGGTCAAGAAGTAGGGCCGCGCCTAAGAAGCGGGGCCGTGCTTAAGAAGCTGGGCTGTGCTTAAGAAGCTGGGCTGTGCTTAAGAAGCTGGGCTGTGCTTAAGAAGCTGGGCTGTGCTTAAGAAGCTGGGCTGTGCTTAAGAAGCTGGGCTGTGCTTAAGAAGCTGGGCTGTGCTTAAGAAGTAAGGCAGCGTTTAAGAAGTAAGGCAGGGCGCGCACCTTTCCGGTGCAGGCCCTGCCTGGCAATTTATTCCGTAACGCCTACGAGGCATTCCTTGAGGTTGGCCGCCTCGGCGGCATTGAGTTCAACCACCAGCCGCCCCCCACCTTCGAGCGGCACACGCATGATCAGGCTGCGGCCCTCCTTGGTTACTTCCATAGGGCCGTCGCCGGTGCGTGGTTTCATAGCCGCCATGAGGAATATCCCCTCCAGTAGTCCCAGGACTGAGCAGCCCGGACGGGCTGAGTCCGCATGGTCAAACAAGCCGCTATGGCGGCCGGTTCGGCAGCCGCCATGACTGAACTCTTCGAATGCTTTTTGTCCTTGCTTAGCTCCTATTATCCTGTAATTACCCGTCTGTAGCTAATCGATGGATATTCGATGGTGCACGGATTCCCACGGCAGCGGCGCAGGTCTGGCCACGGCATCAGGGCGGATAGTCCCCTCCACCGGGCAGCTCAGCCCAGGCCCACAGCCAGACCACCCAGACGATCTGAAGCAGGACAAACATGGTCAGGACAGCTCCACGGTAGGCCCTCGACCGTGAGACCAAAGCCGCCCCCAGGGCCAGCGGAAACAGCGGCAGCAGCATGCGGAAGGTGCTGGTCTGCGGGTGCAGGAACACCAGCAGGTATCCCATGTAGCAGGCGCACCACAGCCGCAGTTCCACACCCAGCTGCAGCACAGGGCGCGAGAGCATGAGCAGGGCGAACACGGCGACATAAACGAACGGCGCTACGATGCCCAGCACCGGGCCGAACAGGAGCACACCGGTATCGAACCAAGGCTTGAACGGCACAAGGTCGTGCCCGCGCCACACGGTTTCGGTCTTGGTATAAGCCTCCATGTCACCGGTTGCTGCCCACGCGATGGCTGGCCACAGGACCGCTGCTGCCCCGCAGGCTGCGGTCAGCCCGGCCAGCGACCACAGTTCCCGCGGAGTGTGGGCCGCCGTTTGTGCCTGACGACCGGCGGCAGTCTTCTGCCTGCCGCCCCGCCACGCCTCCCAGAGGCGGTAAAGGAAGAGGATCCCGGCCATGGCTGCGAACGGCACACCCGTGGGCCTGGACAAACACATCAGCACGGCCACCGGGATCGCCGCAAGGTAATGCCGACGGAGTACCAGCAGGAGCGCCGACGCCAGCAAAAGGATGTTCAGGGACTCGGCGTACGGAACCTGCAGCACCGCCGAGACTGGAAAGCAGGCAAAAAATGCCACGCCCCACAGCGACGGCACATGGGCCGCCCGGTGCCGGAACAAGGCGTAGACCGCCAGGGACGCGCCGAGGCCTGCGAGCATTGCGATGAGCGTGAGGGAGACTCCCGGGTCCATTCCCGTGGCCGCCGAGAGGGTCCGCCCCAGCAGCGGGAAGAGCGGATAGAAAGCCCAGGCGTTTTCCTGGACGTTCCCCGCTTCGTCGACCGGAAGCTCTGAGGGATAGCCATTGGCGATGACCTCGCCATACCAGCGGGCGTCCCAGATGTTGATGAAGTGCCAATAATCGGGCTTGGCCGGGAACCACGGATTGACGCCCTGGTGCAGCGCGGCCGACATGAAGATGCAGGCACTGACCAGCCTGGCCGCCGCATAAATCACCACGACCTGGACCCACCACGGCCACTGTGCAGCCGCCGCCCACAGACGTCCCGCGGCTGCGCCCAACGCACCCGTCACGGCAGAGGTCCGGCGCACCTCGGGGGTGCCGGACGCTGTCCGCTCATTGCTGTCTGTGGCTGAACGCGAGCGTGGCCCGTCGGATGCTCCGGCGGCCTGCGGGCCGTGACCGGAGGCCGAACCGGTCAAGACTGTTCCTCTGCCACACGCCGGTCTGCCTGCACGGGTGGCTCCGCAATTGCTGCGTGGTCCGGTGCAGCAAGGTCCCGTGCCGCACTGTCCGCCGCCACGGACTGCTCCGCGGAGGCAGCGCCATAGCTCTGGCCCCGAAGATGGGCGCGCAGGCCGGCGATTTCGGCATCCTTGGAGGCAAGCTGATCCCTCAGCTCATCAAGCACCTGGTCCACCTGATCCATCCGGTACCCTCGCAGTCCCAGGGCAAACCGGACACGGTCGACGTCGGCCGGCTTGGCTTCAGCCGGCAGCAGGACCGGCGGCAGCGAGGCCACGGGCTCCTCGAAAGCGTCGTCGAACACCATGCCGGTGGGGCGTTTTCTTCGGAGGATTCGAGCCCCGATGTCCGTTCCGATGACAGCCGTGACCCCGATCAGGACGATCGCAAGGAAAACAAGGAAGAAACTCACATCACCCATGGTGCCAGACCCCGGCGCCGCCGCTACTCAGGCCGCTGGTCCCCGTTCGTCGACGGCGGGCGCACATGTCCGTGGAGGACAAGGTTGACGGCTTCTTCCGCGGAATCCACCACCTGGATCAGGTCCAGGTCCTTCTCGGACACCATGCCTTCGGCCACCAGGGTGCCCTTGATCCACTCGATCATGGGCCCCCAGAAGGTGGTGCTCAGCAGAACGATGGGGAACGAAGTCACCTTCTGCGTCTGGACCAGGACCATTGCTTCGAACAGCTCATCAAGCGTGCCGAGGCCGCCCGGAAGGACGATGAAGCCCTGCGCATACTTGACGAACATGGTCTTCCGCGCGAAGAAGTAACGGAAGTTGATGCCCAGGTCCACCCACTGGTTCAGGCCCTGTTCGAACGGGAGCTCAATTCCGAGACCAACGGAGACACCATTGCCTTCCACAGCTCCCCTGTTGGCGGCCTCCATGGATCCCGGACCGCCACCCGTGATGACAGCAACCCCCGCTTCCGCCAGCTTGCGTCCCACGTCGACGCCCATCTCGTAGTACATGCTGCCCGGTTTCGTGCGCGCCGAACCGAAGACACTGACGGCCTGGCCAAGGTCGGACAGCGCTCCGAAGCCTTCCACGAATTCACTCTGGATCCGCATGACACGCCACGGATCGGTGTGGATGAAGTGGCCCGGGCCTTTGGTATCAAGCAGCCGTTGGTCCGACATCTCCACCGCAGCCTGCTTGCGGCGCAGCTCGAGGGGCCCCTTGCGGCGGGGCTGGGCGGATTTAGACGGATCTGCGTTGATGCTCATCGTCCAAGGCTAACCTGCTGACGTGCAGGTATCTCTTGAATTACGATCAGCAGGAAGTCGGAGTGATTGCGGTCATAAGTGCGTGATGTTCGATAGATTCTTTCCATGACTACTCAAGTGCCCGGCGATGCGCTCGTCTCCCTAAATGCCGTGAACAAGCATTACGGCCAGCTGCACGTTCTGAAGGACATCAATCTCCAGGTCCGCAAGGGCGAGGTCGTTGTGGTCATCGGGCCTTCGGGCTCGGGCAAGTCCACGCTGTGCCGCGCCATCAACCGCCTTGAAACGATTGACGACGGCGACATTTCGATTGACGGCAAGATGCTGCCCGAGGAAGGCAAGGAGCTCGCGCGCCTCCGCGCCGACGTCGGAATGGTCTTCCAGTCGTTCAACCTGTTCGCCCACAAAACCATCCTTGAAAATGTCACCCTCGGACCCATCAAGGTCAAGGGCATGTCCAAGGCGGAAGCGGACAAGGAAGCCATGGCCCTGCTCGAGCGCGTCGGAGTGGGCCACCAGGCTCCGAAGCTCCCGGCCCAGCTCTCCGGCGGCCAGCAGCAGCGCGTGGCCATCGCCCGCGCGCTCGCCATGAAGCCGAAGGTCATGCTCTTTGACGAGCCCACGTCCGCCCTGGACCCCGAAATGATCAACGAGGTCCTGGACGTCATGATCCAGCTGGCGAAGGAAGGCATGACCATGATCGTCGTGACGCACGAGATGGGATTCGCCCGCAAGGCTGCGGACCGCGTCGTGTTCATGGCGGACGGCCAGATCGTGGAGGATGCCACGCCCGAAGAATTCTTCACCAATCCCCAGAGCAGCCGGGCCAAGGATTTCCTGTCCAAGCTCCTCACTCACTGAACCCCCGGGTTCGCCCTGGCCGCTACTCGGCCGCCCAATGAAAGGAATGTCATGAAGGCATTTTTGACCCGAAGGAAATCCCTTCTCGTAGCAGCATCCGCAGCCCTGGCGCTGACTCTGAGCGCTTGCGGCGGCGGCGGCGGCACCGGCACCAATCCTGCGCCCGCGGAGCAACCGAGTTTTGCTGCAGGCTCCACCATGGAGAAGCTCTCTTCAGCCGGCAAGGTGACGATCGGCACCAAGTTTGACCAGCCCCTGTTCGGCCAGAAGGGCCTGGACGGCAAGCCGATCGGCTTTGACGTTGAGATCGGGAAGCTCATCGCAGCCAAGCTGGGAATCCCGGCTGACAAGATCGAATGGGTCGAAACCGTCTCCGCCAACCGCGAGCAGTTCATCAAGCAGGGCAGGGTGGACCTGATCGTCGCCACCTACACGATCAACGACAAGCGCAAGACCGAAGTCGACTTCGCCGGTCCTTACTACGAAGCAGGACAGGCGCTCATGGTGAACAAGGACAACACGTCCATCACCAAGCCTGAGGACGTCAAAGGCAAGAACGTCTGCTCCGTGACCGGTTCCACACCTGCCGGCACGATCGTGGAGAAGTACGGCGCCGTCCTCGTTCCGGCCGCCACCTACTCGGCCTGCCTTGAGCCGCTGCGCAACAAGCAGGTGGAGGCCATCACCACGGACAACGTGATCCTTGCCGGCTTCGTGAACAAGGAGCCGGATGCCTTCAAGCTGGCGTCGGACGAAACCTTCACCAAGGAGCCCTACGGCATTGGCCTGAAGAAGGGCGACACCGTCTTCCGTAACTGGATCAACGACCAGCTTGAGGAATTCGCCAAGGACGGGTCCTACAAGAAGGCCTGGGAGGACACAGCCGGTGCGGTCATCAAGACGGCACCTGAACTTCCCGCCATCGACCGCTACTAGAGCAGGCGTGGCGGTCACCGGCGGCCGGGCATCCCGGCACCGGTGACCGCCGCTCCTTTTTTCCGAACAATTTCCCCCAAACGCAGCTGAAGGACCCTATGGACGTCATCATTGAAAGCCTCCCGCAGTATTGGGACGGCTTTCTCAGAACCTTGTTCCTGGCCGTCGTTTCCGGCATCATTGCCCTCGTGGCGGGCACACTGCTGGCAGCAGCCCGCGTATCCCCCGTGGCAGCGCTCCGCGGATTCAGCATGGCCTACGTGGAGGTGGTGCGTAACACCCCGCTGACCATCGCCTTCTTCTTCGCCGCCATTGTCCTGCCCCGGCTCGGCGTCACGTTCCAGCAGTTCGAAATCGCCGCCATCATCGCACTCAGCGCCTATACGGCCGCCTTTATTGCCGAGGCAGTGCGCTCGGGCGTCAACAGCGTTCCTCTGGGCCAGGCTGAGGCTGCGCGCAGCATCGGCATGACGTTCGGCCAGGTGCTGTCCCTGATCATCCTGCCCCAGGCCCTGCGCACGGTGATTCCGCCCATGATCAACATCCTCATCGCGCTCGTCAAGAACTCCTCCGTGGCCGGCGCATTCTTCGTGCTGGAACTGTTCGGCTACGGCAAGCAGCTGGCCAATGACCACGGCGACGCCGTCATGTGGGTCCTCGCGGGCGTTGCATTCTTCTATCTCCTGATCACTGTGCCGCTGGGCTACATCGCTCACCAGGTCGAACGAAAGGTGGCGATCGCGCGATGACTTCCGTTCTCTACGACGTCCCCGGGCCCAAAGCCCGCAGAATCTCGCTGATCGGCTCGGTCGTCGGTGTCGTCCTCATTGCCGGCCTCCTCGCACTTGCCCTTTTCACGCTCGCCCAGCAGGGAATCTTCGAGGCGCGGAGATGGGCTATCTTCGGGCAGGCGGATGTCTGGACGCTGATCTTCGACGGCATCGGCGCCACGTTGAGTGCTGCCGCCATCGCAGCGGTGATCGCGTTCCCGCTGGGGCTCCTGCTTTGCCTCATGCGCATCTCGGACGTTGCATGGATCCGGGTTCCCACCCGGATCGTACTGGAATTTTTCCGCGGCATGCCCGTGGTGCTGATGATGCTGTTTGTCCTGCTGGTGTTCGCCACCAGTCCCTTCATCGCGGTTGTGGCCGGGCTGGTACTGTACAACGCGGCGATCTTCGCCGAGATCATCCGCGCCGGCATCCAGTCCCTCCCCAAGGGACAGCGCGAGGCCGGCCTGGCAATCGGCCTGACCAGCTTCCAGTCACGGCTCAGCGTCGAACTGCCGCAGGCCATCCGGCGCATGCTTCCGTCCCTGGTGGCCCAGCTGGTGGTCCTTCTGAAGGACACCTCACTGGGCTACATCGTTGCGTACGGCGAGCTGCTGCGTGCCGTACAGGTCATGGCCGACTTCCTGGGGCCGCAGTTCCTGTTCCCCGTGTTCTTCGTGGCGGCGGCGATCTACATAGCCATCAACCTGGCTGTGTCGCGCCTCGCCATCTGGATTGAGCGCCACGGCTCCAAGAAGGCAGCAGGCGGTGTCGCGAAGGCCCCCACCGCCGGCGTGACCACCGTGATCAAGTAAACATGCTGTAATCAAACCGAGAACCCAAGGCGAAGGCCCGCAACCTGTTGGTTGCGGGCCTTCGTTGCAGTTAGGGCAGCCTCAGGCCAGCCACTTCTGCAGCGCCCGCAGGCAGGCACGCACCGCTTCGGCGTCGACGTGTTCGTTGTCCTTGTGCGCAAGCAAAGCGTCGCCCGGCCCGAAATTCACCGCCGGGACACCCAGTTCACTGAAACGCGCGACGTCGGTCCAGCCGTACTTGGGTTTGGGCTCGGCGCCCACGGCGGCCACGAACGAGGCGGCGGCCGGGTGGTTCAGTCCGGGCCGTGCCCCGGCCGCGCTGTCGGTGCGGACGACGTCGAACCCCTCGAGCAGTCCCCGCACATGGGCTTCGGCCTGGTCAGGCGTTTTGTCCGGCGCGAAGCGGTAGTTGATCTCGACCACGCAGCGGTCCGGTATGACGTTGCCCGCCGTACCTCCCTGGATCTTCACGGCGTTGAGGCTTTCGCGGTAATCCAGTCCGTCCACGTTGATGGTCTGCGGCTCGTAGGCTGCAAGCCGTTCGAGAATGGGCGCGGCGTCGTGGATGGCGTTCCGTCCCATCCAGGCGCGCGCTGAGTGCGCTGCCTCGCCCAGCGTAGTGGCCTGGAGCCGCATGGTACCGTTGCAGCCTCCTTCCACGGTGCCGTCCGTTGGCTCCAGGAGGATGGCAAAGTCTCCTTCGAGAAGCACTCCGTGGTTGCGCACCAGCCTTCCGAGGCCGCTCTTCACAGCCTCCACCTCCTCGTGGTCGTAGAAGACGAAGGTGACATCCTTGGACGGCTCGGCACCGCCGTCGAACAGGGAGGCCGCCAAGGCCAGCTGGACGGCTACGCCGCCCTTCATGTCGGTGGCACCCCGGCCGTACAGGACGCCGTCGCCGGCAACACCGGACGGCCAGGTGGACGGCACCGTCCCCAGCGACTCCCCGGTGACCGGCAGCGGCACTGTGTCCAGATGGCCGGCGAGGATGACGCGCTCAGACCGTCCGAGGGATGTGCGGGCGATGATGGCGTCCCCGTCGCGCAGCAGGTTAAGGCCGGGGAGCTGCCGGAGGGCCACCTCCACAGCGTCGGCAAGCTCCGTTTCGTTGCCCGACACACTGTTGATGTCGATCAGCGCGGCTGTCAAAAGCGCCACGTCCTGGCGGAGGTCGAGGGTTATGGGTGCGGTTTCGGCAATCACCATCCAACTCTATCCCCGGGGCGCGTTTCGGCGGGTGCAGGTCGGCTCGATAGACTTGGGCCATGACTGAAACCGCTTCTTCCGCCGTGCCCGCTGCCCAGACACTGTCCGACGATTCCCGTTCGGCCTATGGATTCGGGGTGGCCACCATCGCCACCCGCAATGGGGACGCCACGGTACTCGACGTCTGGTTCCCGGCGCCCGCCTTGGGCGTGGCAGCCGAAGCACTCCGCGCAATCGAGAACGCCGATGAGACGCTCGCCGACATCGCCGCCGCCGGCACCGACGCCGACCGCGGCACGGAACAGAAAGTCGTGTTCGTCCAGATCAACCTGGATGAAGCACCGGCCGACACGGCAGACGCCTACCTGCGGCTGCACCTGCTCTCCCACCGCCTGGTCCGCCCCAACACCATCAACCTCGACGGCATCTTCGGCAAGCTCCCGAACGTCGTGTGGACCAACTTCGGACCGTGCGCCGTGGACGGCTTCGAGCTGACCCGCGCCAAGCTGCGCAAGCGTGGCGCCGTGACCGTCTTCGGCGTGGACAAGTTCCCGCGCATGGTGGACTACGTTGTACCGGCCGGCGTCCGCATTGCCGACGCCGACCGCGTCCGCCTCGGTGCCCACCTCGCCGAGGGCACCACGGTCATGCACGAGGGCTTCGTTAATTTCAATGCCGGAACGCTGGGCACCTCCATGGTCGAGGGCCGCATCTCCGCCGGTGTCGTGGCGGGCGACGGCACTGACGTCGGCGGCGGCGCATCAATCATGGGCACCCTTTCCGGCGGCGGCAAGGAAAAGATTGCCCTCGGCCGACGGGTCCTCCTGGGCGCGAACTCGGGCGTGGGCATCAGCATCGGCGACGACTCCGTCGTGGAGGCCGGGCTCTACATCACTGCCGGCACCCGCGTGCGCGTCACCGGTGCCAAGGACGCCGACGGCGAGGACACCAGCCGGATCATCAAGGCCGTGGAACTCTCGGGCGTCCCGAACCTGCTGTTCCGCCGCAACTCCACCACCGGCGAAGTGGAAGTGCTTCCGCGCAAGGGCCAGACGGTGGAGCTGAACGACGCCCTGCATGCCAACTGATTATCCAGGGTCGGCCGGCACTGCTGCCGGCCGACCCCGGTCCTGAGGGAGTATCCACGTGACACGCCGACGCAAGGTGCGCGGAGCGATCGTTGCGGCGCTCTCCGTCGCGCTTGTCAGCGGGGGCGTTTACACCGCTGCGGCCCTGCTGCAGAGATCGGAGCGGCTGATCACGGAAGGGTGCGTGGCCGCCGTCGGATCCCAGCAGGCGGAACTGGCCACCGACCAGGCAGCAAACGCCGCACTCGTCACCGCCGTCTCAGTGCGGCGCGGGCTGCCACCGCGAGCCGCCAGCATTGCCCTGGCCACCGCCATGCAGGAGTCCAAGCTGCGGAACATCGACCACGGCGACCTCGCAGGACCGGACTCCCGCGGTCTTTTCCAGCAGCGCCCGACACAGGGCTGGGGCAGCACGGAAGAGGTCATGGATCCGCACTACGCGACCAATGCCTTTTACGACGCACTGGTGAAGGTGCAGGGCTACGCAGGCATGGATGTCACCGAAGCTGCGCAGCGTGTGCAGCGCTCGGCGTATCCGCGCGCGTACGCCCAGCACGAGGCGATGGGCCGCTCCTTTGCCTCGGCCCTGAGCGGGCAGACGCACGCCGCGCTGGACTGCTCCCTCCGCTCCCCTGAGCAGGCGGGCGATCCCGCGGCGCTCCTCGATGAACTGCAGGCGCAGTACGGGAGCATTCCTGCTTCTGCCTCCGGCCGGACGCTGGTACTGGAGGCCACGGATGACCTGGCATGGTCGCTTGCGCACTGGGCAGTGGCAAACGCCAAGGAATTTGCTGTGGTGCAGGTCGATGTCGACGGAATGAGCTGGAACCGGCAGGCACGCAACGGGTGGCAGGAGTCGCCCGGTGGCGGCGGCACTGTAACGGTAACGTTTGCCGAGGCTCCGGCGGGATAAGGACCCGCCTACACCAGCATTTCCACAACCGGCTGGACGTAGCTCCGGAACACTTCCGGTTGCTGCAGCAGGTCATGGCTCATGATGATCTTGTCCGGCTCCAGGAACCATGCCCGCTGCTCGTCGAGGGGCAGCTCGATGATGGTCAGGTCGAAGTCCCGGGAGTTCCTGCCCACTTCCAGCAGGCGGTCTTCCACGATGTCCTCCAACAGGTGCCCCGAGCCGCCGGCCACCCGCTCAGCCTCCAGCTCGGCATACTCCGTGCGGCGTTCGCGCGCCCATGTCAGGGCGGCGCCGAAGTGAGCCTGCAGGACCCGCCGCAGGGCCGGGGAATTGGCAAAGGACCTGAAACCCGGCGGCGACAACTCCGGGGACATCTGCGGGTGCGCCTTCAGCAGCTGCTCCCACCAGGCTTCCCATTCGGTTTTCAGGGCGCTGAGCCCGCCGACCTCTGCGGTAAGGTGCGAATGGTCCGCATGCCTGATTTTCGGAGCCGCATGGGACAGCGCAGGGAAGCCGGCACCGTCCAACCCGGCGACATCTCGTATGTAAAGGGCGATGAGCATGGGCCCCGACGTGTCCATGGTGATCCGCCAGCCTGGACCGCCTGTGTGCTGCATCCGCATGCCTCCTTGGCTTCTTGATGTTCGCCCCGCCTGCCAACGGTTACCCGCTCTCCCGCTCCAGTCTATTCCCCCAGCCCGGGGACGTTAATGGCTGGCGGCTGCGGTCCTTCCCAGCCCCGCCACATGGGACTCGAGCACGTCGCGGCACATTTCCAGCGTCATCCATCCCGGCTGCAGGAGCGCATGCATCGTCAGGCCGTCCAGCGTGGCAAGCAGCCGCTCCGCTTCGATGACCAGCCGCAGCCGGTCACCGCCCTCTTCATCAACCAGCCGGGTGATCAGCTGCCCGACGACGGCGGCCACCGTCCGGTGGCTTCTGTCCGCCTCCGCAGCCAGGAAAGGCCGGATCCTGGCGGCGTTTTTGAAGGCCAGCCAAGCGCAGGCGTCCAGTGCCCTCTCCTCGTCCAGCGGCAGGAATTCACCCAGCAGGGTTAAAACGGCCGCATGGTGTTCTTCACTGCGGGCGGGCGTCACGGCCACATGCGCGTACGCGCGGTCCAGGCGTGCCACGATGCGGTCCACGACAGCCGCGAAGGAGAATGTCAGCAGCTCCTCGCTGCTCGCGAAGTAGTGGCGCACCGAACCGACAGCCAGCCCCGCCTCGTCCGCGACCTCACGGAGGGAAGCCCGCTCCAGTCCGTCAGAACCAATGATCCGGCAGACAGCATCGACGATCTCCCGGCGACGGACGGCGGCATCTACAATTTTCGGCACTCCTCGTTTTAGCACGGTTGTGCTGGAGGCACCGGCAGGCCCGCCGG
This sequence comes from Arthrobacter sp. GQ119, assembly GCF_059759125.1. NCBI lineage: Bacteria > Bacillati > Actinomycetota > Actinomycetes > Micrococcales > Micrococcaceae > Arthrobacter > Arthrobacter sp. GQ119. Next base: position 28,121 of record NZ_JCAXEA010000028.1, read on the forward strand.
ACACAAAAGCAGCGGCCGCCCACCTGAGGGTGGGTGCCCGCCGTCGTCGTTGTATTGTCCGGGCCGTTAGCTGGCCGGGTAGTCGCGCTCCGGCGATCCTGTGTAGAGCTGGCGCGGGCGGCCGATCTTGGTCGTGGGATCGCTGATCATCTCGCGCCACTGTGCGATCCAGCCAGGCAGGCGTCCGATCGCGAACAGCACGGTGAACATCTTCTCCGGGAAGCCCATGGCCTTGTAGATCAGGCCGGTGTAGAAGTCCACGTTCGGGTAGAGCTTGCGCTGGATGAAGTAGTCGTCATTCAGGGCCTTCTCTTCGAGGCGCATGGCGATGTCCAGCAGTTCGTCATTGCCGCCGAGCTTGCCGAGGATCTCGTGCGCCGTGGCCTTGACGATCTTGGCACGCGGATCGTAGTTCTTGTAGACGCGGTGCCCGAAGCCCATGAGGCGGACGCCGTCTTCCTTGTTCTTGACCTTCTCCATATAGTCCTCGGGCTTGGTGCCGTCGGCCTGGATCTGGCGGAGCATCTTCAGGACAGCCTCGTTGGCGCCGCCGTGCGCAGGGCCGAACAGGGCGTTGATTCCTGCGGACACGGACGCGAACAGGTTGGCGTTGGAGGAACCCACCAGGCGCACCGTGGAGGTGGAGCAGTTCTGCTCGTGGTCGGCGTGCAGGATCAGGAGCAGGTCGAGGGCCTTGACGACCACCGGGTCCAGCTCGTACTGCTCGGCAGGCAGGCCGAAGCTCAGGCGGAGGAAGTTCTCCACGAGGTTCATGGAGTTGTCCGGGTACAGCATCGGCTGCCCGATCGACTTCTTGTGGGCGTAAGCGGCGATGACCGGGAGCTTGGCCATGAGGCGGATGGTGGAGACTTCCACCTGCTCGGCGTTGAAAGGGTCCAGGGAGTCCTGGTAGAACGTGGACAGCGCGGAGACGGCCGAGGACAGCACGGGCATGGGGTGTGCGTCCCGCGGGAAGCCGCCGAAGAAGCCCTTCAGCTCCTCATGCAGGAGCGTGTGGCGGCGGATCCGCTGGTCGAAGTCCTCCAGCTCGGCGGGAGTCGGCAGGTTCCCGTAGATCAGCAGGTAGGAGACTTCGAGGAAGCTGGAGTGCTGTGCGAGCTGCTCGATCGGGTAACCGCGGTACCGCAGGACCCCTGCGTCCCCATCGATGTAGGTGATCGCGGACGTTGTGGCTGCGGTGTTCATGAAGCCCGGGTCAAAGGCGACGGCGCCGGTCTGCTTCAGCAGTTTGGAAACGTCGTAGCCTTCGTTTCCCTCGACAACCTTGATGCGCGGGAGTTCGAGCTCGCCGCCTGCGTGGCGCAAGGTTGCGCTGGTGGTCTCAGTCATGGAGTCCCCTTCATGAGGCTTCTAGGCCTCTGTAGAAAGCTTGATCCAACATCAGGTGAGCCGCGCGGGGACCCCCGCACCGGCGGGATGTCCAACGGCCGTGCTGCCTTCTTGTAGAAAGCCACCATTGATAGTCAGTTAAAAAGTACCGCCACTTTCACCCTGCCACTAATCCGCGGGCCCCTGATTCCCCCCAAAACACCCAACTTGTGGCGCGTGTCACATGTATTGTTACGCGGCCATGGCAGCCGGAAAGGCTTTGCCGGCGGCCTTCACAGAACGCCCGGACCGGCCCCTGTCACGCCGTTTCAGCCAGCCGGGCCACGGCGGCATCGATCCGTTCGTCGGAACCGGTCAGCGCCACCCTCACGTAGCCGTTTCCGGCGTCCCCATAAAACACGCCCGGCCCGGCAACGATGCCGCGCTCAGCCAGCCGGGAGATCGTGTCCCAGGTGGCTTCCCCGGCCGTGGACCAGAGGTAAAGCCCGGCATGCGATTCATGGATTTTCAGCCCGAAGGTTTCAAGGGCCGGCACAAGGCGCTCACGGCGGCCGCGGTACAGGTCCTTCTGCGCCTGCACGTGCGCATCATCCCCGAGGGCAACCCGCATTGCTTCCTGAACCGGGTACGGCACGATCATGCCGGCGTGCTTCCGGCTGTTCACGAGACTGGCCATGATGGCGGGGTCACCGGCGACAAACGCGGCGCGGTAGCCGGCGAGGTTGGACTGCTTGCTCAGCGAGTACACAGCGAGCAGCCCTTCATGCGAACCGCCGGAGACTCGCGGGTCAAGGACGCTGGGCACCGCTACTCCGCCCCGCTGAAGGTCCCATTCGCCCCAACCAAGCTCCGCGTAACATTCGTCCGAGGCCACCAGGGCGCCGATTTCGCGGGCCTGGTCGACGATCTTCCGGAGCGACTGTGCGTCCCGGACACTTCCCGTCGGGTTGCCCGGTGAGTTGACCCAGACCAGGCGGACTTTGGCGCGGGTGGCGGCGTCCAGTTCGTCGAGATCGTCAGCCGCTACGGCGGTGGCGCCGGCGAAGGTGGCTCCGATGTCGTAGGTCGGATAGGCGACCGTGGGGCGGACCACGACGTCGCCCGGCCGCAGTGCCAGCAGGAACGGCAGCCACGCCACCAGTTCCTTGGAACCGACCGTCGGCATGACATCGTGCGGGTCGAGGCCTTCCACACCGCGGCGCCGCGCGAACCAGGCCGCGATGGCTTCCCGGAGCGCCGCCGTCCCGTGGACAGTGGGATAGCCGGGGGCGTCCGCCGCGGCACGGAGCGCATCCTGAATCACGGCAGGCGTGGGGTCCACGGGCGTCCCGATGGACAGGTTCACCAGTCCGCCCGGGTGTTCGGCCGCCTTGGCGACATACGGCGCCATGGCCTCCCATGGGTAGTCGGGCAGGCTCAGGCCGAAACTGCGCACAGCTGTAGTCACCTACGCGCCTCAGTGATCCTGGTTCTGCGGGGGCAGCGCTGCAATCATGGGGTGGTCCGTGTGGGTGTTGCCGACCTTGGCGGCACCGCCCGGCGAACCCAGGTCATCGAAGAACTCGACGTTGGCCTTGTAGTAGTCAGCCCATTCCTCCGGGGTGTCATCCTCGTAGTAGATGGCTTCGACGGGGCAGACAGGCTCGCAGGCGCCGCAGTCGACGCACTCATCCGGATGGATGTAGAGGGAACGCTCGCCTTCATAGATGCAATCGACGGGGCACTCCTCAATACATGCCTTGTCCTTGACATCTACACACGGCTGCGCGATTACGTACGTCACGTCCCTTGCCTCTCCACGTTGTTACCGGCGGCTGGCCGGCTGGTGCTTCCGGCCTGCATGCCGGTCTATCGACTTCAGAGCCTATTATCTCCCAGCCTCGCTCCGCGAACGAAGCGGCGCGTCACACTCGGGACGCGGCATACGATGAACCCGTGAGTGTGACACCGCCTTCAGCCCGTGAATTCCTCGCCGCCGCGTCCCCCGGAACCCGGGTGGTGGTCCGCTACCGGATCGACGGCGGGTTCACGGACGCGCTGGGAGACCTCCTGGAGTGCGGCGTCACCGACTGTACAGTGCGCACCCGCACTGCCGACGTCGTCATCCACCTCGACCGGGTGGTCGCCGCCAAGCAGGTACCTCCCCCGCCTGCGCGGCGCAGCCCGCGCACCGCAGGCTAGGACCCGCGCGTCGGGTCAGGTGCCCTCGACCTGGCTGGGCAGGGTGCGCATTCCCAGCAACGGCGAGAACACCACCGGGGCCGCCGCGAGGAAACTTCCGGCCGTTCCGATCCAGATCACCGCAATGAGGCCGAGGTGCTCGGCGAGGAACCCGGACGCCAGGGCGGCCAGGGGCATCACCCCCCAGACAACAAACCGGATGGACGCGTTCATCCTGCCCAGCAGGCGGGGCGGACACACGCGCTGGCGCATGCTGAGCTGCATGATGTTGTAGATCAGGACAACAAAGCCGAAACAGAGCTCGGACAGGAGCAGCAGTGCCAGCGAAACCCCCGGCTCGGAGGCCATGGCGGCCAGCGGCAGGGGCACCAGGAAAACCGAGCTGGCAACCGCGCAGAGCGGTATGACCGTGCCTTCGCCCACCCTGGCCGCCACCCGCGGCGCCGCCACCGCCCCTAGCAGTCCGCCGGCCGCGCCCACGGCCATGACGAGTCCCATCCCCTGGGGCCCGAATCCGAGGTTTCGCAGGATCAGCACCGGCATCATGGTGAAAATCACCATGCCGAAGAAATTCATGGCTGCCGTGCAGGCCGCTATCCGGCTGATGAGCGGATGTCGGATCACGAAGGCGAGCCCCTCTTTGATCTCGACGCGCAGGGGACGGCGGTCCCCCAGGGCGGCGCGAACCTCCCGGTCACGGGTGCGGGCGAGGAAGGTGGCGGACAGGAGGTAGCCGACGGCTTCGCCCACGAACAGCACAGGTGCCGTGACCACCGCCAGCAGCAGGCCACCCGCGGCGGGTCCGCCGATCCTGGCGACCTGGGCGGTGCCTTCCAGTTTGGCGTTGGCCTGGTTGACCTGGCCGGGCGCGACGAGGACCGGGACGTAGCTCTGATATGAGACGTCGAAGAACACCGTGGCTGTGCCGACGATCGCCGCGATGACATAGAGGTGCCAGATCTCCAGCATTCCGCCCCACCACAGCAGCGGAACCGCTGCCATCGCGGCCATCCGGGTGAGGTCGGCATGGATCATGGTAGGGCGCTTCAGCCAGCGGTCCACCCAGGCGCCGGCCGGGAGCCCCAGAATGAGGAATGCGGCGAGGCCGGCGGCATTCAGCACGCCAACCTCGAATTCCGAGGCGTGCAGCATGGACACGGCGAGGACCGGAAACGCCACTTGCCCCAACTGGGCACCGAACTGGCTCATGGCCTGCCCGGCCCAAAAAGTGGTGAAGTTACGGTCAAGCAACAGCGATCTGGATGCTTGACCTGTGGCGGTCCGGTCGGCTGTCACCGACTCAGTTTCCAGTGGTGATTGATATATGTCAATCACTTTTTGCTGGCTAGACTGGCGCTATGACACCCGCCCCGGAAAGCGATGATGCGGACCTGGTGGCGAAGGGCCGTGCGCTCAGCTCCCCGATCAGGCTCCGGATTCTGCGGCTGTGCCTCCACCAGGCACGCACCAACAAGGAAATAGCCGAATTGCTGGGCATCAACCCCGCTTCCAGCCTTCATCATGTGCGCACGCTGGTGCGGACGGGCTTCCTGCTGGCAGAGGAACGCCGGAAGGGTCGGCGGGGCGCAGCTGAGGTGCCCTACATTGCCAGCCGCAAGTCCTGGAGCACGTCCGTGGACAACGTGGCCCCCATCCTCATTGAGACGTTCGTGCAGGAAACCCGGGACCTTCCGCCGGAGGACATTGAGGTGTGGCGGCTGGGCGTGAAATTCAACGCGGCCCGGCGGCAGGAGATGCTGGGAAAGCTCCGGGCGGTGCTGGACGAGTACATGGCCCTTCCGGCCGACGACGACGGCGAGGCCACGTCCCTGATGATCGCCCACCACCGGGATCCAACGGCAGATTAGCCCTGTTCTCCCGTTGCGGCCGCCGGTACAGGCCCGACGGGGGTCTGCCCTGCCGGGCTCCGCCGCCGGTACCGCCGGCACCATGCCAGCATCAGCACGGTGACCACAGCGATACCGTACACCCACATGTTCCCGGCCGGGTCCCCCGCAATGAGGCGCTTCCCGGCCGGCATGGTGGACCACCAGCCCGCCAGGACGTAGCACAGAACCCCTGTGGCCGCCGTCGGCACCAGAGAACGGAAGGCCGCCCCCACCAGCAGCTCGAGGGATCCCAGCAGCACCAGCGCCGCGACCGCGCCCAGCGGCAGCACGACGTCGGCGGCCGCCAGCTGCTGGCGGTGCAGGGCTGTACCGGCGAAGGCAGCAAAAAGAGCTGCCGGCACGGCGGCGGCCAGACCGCCTGCCGTGCCGGCAGCTCTCTTATTCACGCGAGTGATGACCGGAACGTGCCGGGATCAGACCTTGGCGCGGGCGCGGTTGGCCTTGGCGCGCTCGTTGGTGTCCAGGATGACCTTGCGGATGCGGATGGACTCCGGGGTAACCTCAACGCACTCGTCCTCGCGGGCGAATTCGAGGGACTCCTCGAGGGTGAGGTCGCGGGGCGGCGTCAGGTTCTCGAAAGTGTCGGAGGAAGCGGCACGCATGTTGGTGAGCTTCTTTTCCTTGGTGATGTTGACGTCCATGTCGTCGGCGCGGGAGTTCTCGCCGACGATCATGCCCTCATAGACCTCGGAGGTGGGCTTCACGAAGAAGGAGCCGCGTTCCTGCAGGTTGATCATGGCGAACGGGGTCACCACACCGGCGCGGTCGGCGACCATGGAACCGTTGGTGCGGTACTCGATCGGGCCGGCCCAGGGCTCGTAGCCCTCGGAGATGGAGGCTGCGATACCGGCGCCGCGGGTGTCCGTGAGGAACTTGGTGCGGAAACCGATGAGGCCGCGGGCCGGGACGATGAACTCCATGCGGCACCAGCCGGTGCCGTGGTTGGCCATGTTGGTCATGCGGCCCTTGCGGGCGGCCATGAGCTGGGTGACGGCGCCGAGGTACTCTTCCGGCACGTCGATGGTCATGTGCTCCATCGGCTCGTGGATCTTGCCGTCGATGGTCCGGGTAACAACCTGCGGCTTGCCGACGGTCAGCTCGAAGCCTTCGCGGCGCATCTGCTCCACGAGGATGGCCAGCGCGAGTTCGCCACGGCCCTGGACTTCCCAGGCGTCGGGACGCTCGGTGGGGAGAACCTTGATGGAGACGTTACCGATCAGTTCCTTGTCCAGGCGGTCCTTCACCTGGCGGGCAGTGACCTTGGCGCCCTTGACCTTGCCGGCCAGCGGGGAGGTGTTGATACCGATGGTCATGGAGATCGCGGGATCGTCCACGGTGATCAGCGGCAGCGGCTGCGGGTTCTCGGCGTCGGTCAGGGTCTCACCGATGGTGATCTCCTCGATGCCGGCGACGGCGACAATCTCGCCAGGACCTGCGGACTCGGCCGGGACGCGGTCCAGCGCCTTCGTGGCCAGCAGCTCGGTGATCTTGACGTTCTTCAGCTCGCCGTTGGCACGTGCCCAGGCGACGGTCTGGCCCTTGCGCAGGGTGCCGTTGTAGATACGGAGCAGAGCGAGGCGGCCCAGGAACGGTGAGGCGTCCAGGTTGGTGACGTGCGCCTGCAGGACACCGTTCGGGTTGTACGTCGGCGCCGGGATGTGCTCAATGATGGTCTGGAACAGCGGCTCGAGGTCCTCGTTCTCCGGGGCGGTGCCGTCGGCCGGCTGCTCCAGGGAGGCGCGGCCAACCTTGGCTGCTGCGTAGACGACCGGAACTTCGAGGATCTTGTCCAGGTCGAGGTCCGGAACTTCGTCGGCGAGGTCGGAGGCCAGGCCCAGGAGCAGGTCCATGGACTCGTGGACAACTTCTTCGATCCGGGCGTCGGGGCGGTCGGTCTTGTTGACCAGCAGGATCACCGGCAGGTGCGCGGCGAGGGCCTTGCGAAGGACGAAGCGGGTCTGGGGCAGCGGGCCCTCAGAAGCATCGACGAGGAGCACAACGCCGTCAACCATGGACAGGCCGCGCTCCACCTCGCCACCGAAGTCAGCGTGGCCCGGGGTGTCGATCACGTTGATCGTGATGGTCTCGCCCTTGGAGGACGGACCGTTGTAGGCCACCGTGGTGTTCTTGGCCAGAATGGTAATGCCCTTTTCGCGCTCCAGGTCACCCGAGTCCATCACGCGGTCTTCGAGGTGGTTGTGCTCGGCAAAGGAATTGGTCTGCTTGAGCATGGCGTCAACCAGGGTGGTCTTGCCGTGGTCAACGTGGGCCACAATCGCGACGTTGCGCAGGTCACTGCGCGATGCAGTGGCTACCGCAGTGTTGGTGGTGGTTTCAGACATGCGTTATTGCTCGATTCAGTGGTGAAGTCAGCTGTTGTATCGCGACATTTCCAACCGGAACGCACGACGGATCAGACCCTTTACACAGGGCACCTGCTTCAAGTCTAAACGCTCTGCCATTTATTGGCCTAAAACCGCAAAAACCGCGGCCCCCGCCGCGTTACCAAATCGTGAGTCTGCAACCCGCGTCACGTGGGCAGGTTCACTGGCTTTTCCGGAACTGATCCATCACTATTGCTTGAACACTATGCAACAGGCCAGGAGTCCACGGATGCTACAAGCCTCAACGCGGGCTGTCCTGATTGCCCTCGCCCTTGCCGCATGCCTGTTGTTGGGCGCGTGCGGGTTGCCCTCCCAGCGCGATGCCGGGACGGGCGGCCCATCGGTTCCCCGCGCTGCTGTGGTGCCCGTTGCAGCGCCCGGCGAGGCAGTCGCCGCCGGTTCGCCGGCCACCGGCGGGTTCGCGGCGGTGGACCCTTCGAGTCTGCCGGCGGGTGCCCTGTTCCGCAATCCTGCCAACGGCCGGGACGAAGTCATCACCGACAACATCGGCCGCACGGCGCTGCTGATCGGCGATTCGCAGTCCGAGCCGGCGGCAAGCTGGCCGCGCCGCGCCCTGGCCGGACTGGGCTACGACGTTTTCTTCTGCGGCAGGAGTGGAACGGGCTTTGTGGCGTCCAACGGGACCACGGGAAACTACGTCGATGCCCTGCAGCGGGGACACTGGCACCTTCCCTACGGCTTCCCCCCGCTCGTCGTCATCGAGGGCGGCGGAAACGACGCCAAGCAGGGAGCCACCGACGCGCAGATTGCCGCCAACGCGAAGAGCCTGATCACCACCCTGAAACAGCGCTACCCCGGCGCCAAGCTGGTGATGGTGGGAACTCTGGGCAAGGGCGGAGGAAACGGCAGCGGGCGGCGCGCCGAAGTGGACGCGCTGCTGGGGACGGTGGCAGCCGAGCGCGGCATCCCGTTCGTCAGTGTCGGCGACTGGCTCACCCGCTACGGGCTTGAGGACCAGCTCGCCGACTCAGTTCACATGAACGACGACGGCCACCGCGCCCTGGGAGCATTGCTGGGCGGCCGGCTTTCGGCCCTCGGCCTCGACGCCGGCTAGGGCCGGGAGGTCAGTCCAGGCCGGCCGCGAGCAGCTGGGCACGCAGTTCCCTGCGCTCACGCTGACGTTCAGGGTCCGGCAGCGGGACGGCCGCCAGCAGCCTTTGCGTGTACGGCTCCTGCGGATTCCGGAGGATCTGGTCACGGGTCCCCTGCTCCACGATGCGTCCCCGTTGCATCACGCAGATCCTGTCGGCCAGCACGTCCACCACCGCCAGGTCATGGGTCACGAAGAGGCAGGCGAAACCCAGCTCGCGCTGCAGGTTTTGGAACAGTTCGAGCACCTTTGCCTGGACTGACACGTCGAGCGCGGACGTCGGCTCGTCCGCCACCATCAGCTTCGGCTTCAGCGAGAGGGCACGTGCAATGCCCACGCGCTGCTTCTGCCCGCCTGACAACTCGTGCGGATATCTGTTGCGGTACGCGCGGGGCAGTTCCACCTGGTCCAGCAAGGCCTCGATCCGCTTCTGCAGGTCCGCGCCCTTTGCAACACCGGCAAGGTACATGGGTTCGCCGATGCTTTCGCCGATGGGCAGGCGCGGGTTCAGCGAGGACGACGGGTCCTGGAAGACCATTCCGATGTGGCGCCGCACGCTGTGCAGCTGCCTGCCGTTCTTCTTGGCCGCGGAAATGTCCTGGCCCACCACGCGCATCGTGCCGGCCGCGACGGGCAGCAGGCCCACGGCTGCCCGGCCGACGGTGGTCTTCCCGGAGCCGGACTCCCCCACGAGGCCCACGACCTGCCCCGGGTAGATGGTCAGGTTGGCGCCTTCCACGGCACGGAACGCAGGCACGCGGCCCTGCTTGGGGTACTCGATGGCCACATCCGTGAGTTCAAGGACGGGCTCACCGGTGGTCCTGGCGGCCGCGGCGGCGGCCAGCGCGGCGGCGTTCTCGCGCTCCCGGCGGACCAGTTCCTCGTGATCCACGGAGTCGAGTTCTGCATGTGTGGCGGCCGCCAGCGCGGCAGTCACGTCCACGTCGGTCTCTGCCCCCTCGCCGCGCTGCCCAAGGTGCGGCACGGCGGCAAGGAGGGCCTGCGTGTAGGGGTGCTGCGGGTGGTGGAAGATCTGCTCCGCGGTGCCCGTTTCGACGATCAGCCCCCGGCGCATGACCGCGATCCGGTCGGCGAGGTCGGCCACGACGCCCATGTCGTGGGTGATGAGGACGATCGCGCTGTCCAGCTTGTTTCGGAGGTTTCTCATGAGGTCGAGGATCTCGGCCTGCACCGTGACGTCGAGGGCCGTGGTGGGTTCGTCCGCGATCAGCAGTTTGGGGTCGCAGGAGAGAGACTGCGCGATCATGGCGCGCTGCCGCTGCCCGCCGGAGAGCTGGTGCGGGTAGGACTTGAACGCCTTCTCCGGATCGGGCAGTTCCACGAGGTCCAGCATCTGCAGTGCGCGTTCACGGGCCTGGTCCGGTGAGACCTCGTTGTGCAGTCGTATGGTTTCCACAATTTGCGCGCCCACGGTGTAGACGGGGTTCAGCGCGGTCATGGGTTCCTGGAAAATGACGGCCACATCCTTGCCGCGGACGTTGCGGATGTTGGATTCATCCGCCCCCAGCAGCTCCTTTCCGGACAGCTTCACGCTGCCGGAGACGCGGCTGTTGCTGGGCAGCAGTCCCAGCAGGGCCATGGAGCTTGCGCTCTTGCCCGACCCGGATTCGCCAACGATGGCCAGCACCTCGCCGGCGCGGACTTCGTAGTCGAGGCCGACGGCGGCGGGCACCCACGTCTTTTCCACCCCGAAGTCGACGCTCAGGTTGCGCACCTCAAGGACCACCGCGCCTTTGTTGCCGGAACGGGTCGTGGCGGGGCCGGTGCTGATGTAGTCAGACATTTTGGGATTTTCCTTCCACCCGGGCCGGCGGGGCAGCTGAAATTAGTGCCGCGGCTCGGAATCCTGAATTATGGGGGGCATGAGCACTGCGCCGCACGCCGACAACGCTGCGATTTTCAAGGCCCGCACCAACAAATGGTTCGCCGGGCTGGCCTGGCTGATAGCGGGCATCGGACTCGCCAGCACAGCCCTGACGGGCGGAGCAGAAGCGTTGCCCGGCATCGGGCCGCTGCTGCTCATCGCATACCTCGGCTGGCTCCTGTTCTGGCGCCCGTCCGTGGTGGTCCACGACGCCGGCGTCAGGCTCGAGAACCCGTTCCGGTCCGTGATGGTACCGTGGGCTGCCCTTGTCCAGGTGGACACGCGCTACGCCCTGACGCTGATCACGCCGTCCCGAAGCTACGGTGCGTGGGCTGCGCCCGCGCCGGGGATCTGGGGCGGACGCAATGCCCGCCCCGAGGACCTCCGGGGCCTGCCGGGCAGCACCTACGGGCCCGGGCAGTCCGTCCGTCCCGGTGACCTGAAAAGCACGGACTCCGGACAGGCCGCCCAGCTGGTGCGCGCCCGCTGGCAGCAGCAGGTCGAATCCGGGGCCGTCGACGCCGGAACCGCCGGGGAGACGCCCGTGACGGTGACGGTCCGCTGGCTGGAATTGGGCGCGACTGCAGCGCTCGTCGCGTTCAGCATCTGGGGCGTGGCCCTGCTGTAGGGCGCGGTCCACGTCAGGCTCCCCGGGTATCGCCGGGTGCCGTGCCGTCCCCGGCGGCCCTGTCCCCCGTGCCGGCATCCGAGGCGGTGACCGGGGACTTCTCCGGCGCCATCGGGCTGCCCGTATCCCGGGCTTTCTTGGCATTGAACTTTTTCTGGCGGGGATCAAACGCGTCCCGCAGCCCGTCGCCGATGAAGTTGATGCTCAGGCAGATGAGGACGATGAACAGTCCGGGGAACCAGAACAGCCACGGACGGGTCGTGAAGGCCTCCTGGTTCTGTGAGATGAGCAGGCCGAGGGACGTGTCCGGGGACTTCACGCCCACGCCGAGGTAGCTCAGTGCAGTCTCGGTAAGGATCGCCGCGGACATGGTCAGCGTGACGTTGACGATCAGGACACCGACGGCGTTGGGCAGGATGTGCTTGAAGATGATCCTCGCGTTGCTGGCCCCGGATATCCGCGCGGCGTCGACAAATTCACGTTCCCGCAAGGTCAGGAACTCACCCCGCATCAGCCGGGCCAAGCCCACCCAGCTGATGAGCCCAAGGAAGATGCCCAGCGCCAGCACGCCGTTGGTGCTCGCAAACGAGGCAAACCAGCTCCCTTCGTCCCTCCGGCCCGCGAACTGGGCCATGACGGCTGCCAGGAGCAGCGCCGGGATGATGATGATGATGTCGGTGAGGCGCATGAGAATGGCCTCGGTCCAGCCACGGAAGTAACCGGACAGCGCGCCCACGGCCACGCCGATCAGGCCGGCGATGAAGCCGATGACCACCATGATCGTGATGGACTGCTGCGCTCCGCGCATGGTCATGGCGAACAGGTCCCGGCCGATGCGGTCCTGGCCGAAGGGATGTTCTCCCCAGGCCAGAGGCCACAGGGACGCCGTCGGGGCGCCGTCGTTGACGAGCGGCGAAACGGCTACGTGGGTGTATTTCCACCATCCCGGGATTCCCGCGTATCCCACGGACGTGAAGGCCGTCAGGAAGATGATGGCAAAGACAACCAGGCCCACGATCGCGCCGGAATGGCCAATGAACCGCTTGCGGACAATCTGTCCCTGGCTGAGTCCCTTGGCCTCGATAACGGGCTCGATGCCCGCGGCCTGCTGCCCTTTCAGGCCGGCCTGTTCAGCTACGATTTCATCCTGCTGGCTCGGCTGGCTCATGATTTCACCCTTACTCGTGGATCCAGTGCGGAGTAGGCAAGGTCTGCGATGAGGTTGAACACCATGGCCGTGATGGCCACGCAGATAAAGACGCCCATGACGGGGTTCGGGTCCACATGCAGGATGCCGTCGAGGAACAGGAATCCCATGCCGCGGACCGAGAACACCGTCTCGGTGATGACGGCGCCGCCGATGAGCCCGCCGATGTCGAAGGCGACGATCGTGGCCACCGGGATGAGGGCGTTGCGGAAAGCGTGCCGCATGACCACGGTCCGCTCGGAGAGGCCTTTGGCCCGCGCGGTCCGGATGTAGTCCATGTTCATGATCTCCAGCATGGAAGCGCGGGTGAATCTCGTGTAGCCGGCCAGGGAGATCAGGACAAGTGCCGTGGTGGGCAGGATCAGGTGGGTGAACGAGTCGAGCCCAAGGATCCAGAAGTCACCCTCGATGTTCGGAGTGCCGGCGCCGATGGTCGCAATGGGGCGCCCGCGGACCCTGCTGTTGTTGAAATACGCCGGCCAGGCCTGCATGTAGCGGTCCAGGACGATGAGGACTCCCAGCAGGAAGGACGTGATCGCCGCAGCACGCATGGATTGGCCGCGGTCATACCCGCCCACCAGGTAGCCGATCGCCATGCCGATGAGGACCGTGGCCACCGCGAGCAACATGATCATGAGGAAGGTGGCCTGATTGAGCAGTGGTTGGATGACGAAGTAGGCAACAACGCCCGCACCTGCGGCAATGAGCGCCGACTGCAGCGCTTTCCTGTTCCTCAGCCCTGCGGTCAGCAGCGTCACGGCAAAGGCCAGTCCCACTCCAGCGATGGCGATGACCACGGGGCCGAGCCCGGGTGTCTTGAACCAGAGGGTGACCGAGAAGTAGATGAGCACGGCCGTTACAGCCGCGAAAACCGTTCCGCCCGTCAACACCCGGCGCCTGGCATCACCTCCCGCGACGACGAGCGCCACCAGGCCGAACACCGCGCCGACCCCTATGGCCACCGGAAGAGGGATCTCGGGATTCCTGAGGAAGTTGTTGAAACCAATGGCGCCGAATTCCTTCAGCAGCACGGCGACCCAGAAGATGGGCAGCGAAAAGAACAGGAACGCCATGAAGGTCACGCCGTAATCCAGGCTGCTGTACTGGCGCAGCGCGGTGATGATGCCGAGGGTGATCCCGATGAGTATCGCCAGGATGGTGGCCGCGGTAACGAGCGTGAGGGTCTGGACCAGGGCGTGCCCCAGCGCGTCGGTGATGGGCTGGCCCGCGATGTTCTTGCCCAGATCGCAGGTGCCGGCAAAGGGTACGAGGCATTGGGCGGCACCGCCGAGCCACTTGAAGTATCGCAGCGGCGCCGGCGTATCCAGGTCCAGCAGCGCGGCGCGCGAATCCATCAGTTGCTGTTTGTTGGGGGCGCTGCTGGCTCGGAACTCTGCCAGCGGATCGCCGGACGCCGCGGTGAGCAGGTACACCAGAAAGGATGCGCCCAGAAGAATGAGTGCAGCGGTGACTAGCCGCCGGACAATGTAGGTCACCATCGTGAAAGAACCTCAGTATTCGGGCCCGGGGATTGCCCGGACCGGTCGCAGGTTTGGCCGTGCCCGCCTGTGGTGCCGGCACCGGCGGTGGATATCGCCACAAGGCGCCGGGACCATGGTGCTTGATCCCGGCGCCTCAGCTAGCTTGTTGCTGTTGTGGTCATCGGCTTACTTTTCGGCCCACTCCCAGAAGTTCCACCAGATGCCCGTCTGATTGGGCATGTACTTCACACCGGTGATGCGGTCGCTGTACGCGTCCACACCAATGGACTGGAACAGCGGGAGACCGTACGCGGCGGCCCAGATCTTCTGGTCAATCTGCCTGGTGAGCTCGTCCTGCTTGCCGCGGTCGGTCGTGACAATCAGTTCGTCCATCAGCTTGTCGGCCTCCGGATCGGAGAACTTGTTGAAGTTGGAACCGTTGCCCGTACGGAAGATCTGCGGTACGCCGGAGACGCCGACGCCCGGGTTGATCCAGCCGAAGATAGAGGCGTCGTAGCCGCCCTTGCCGAGCGCCTTGCCCCAGTCGGAGGCGCCAAGGCCGCCGTCGACGATCTTGAAGCCTGCCTTGGTCGCGGATTCACGGATCAGCGAGAAGGCGTCCACGCGGTTCGGGTTGTCCTTGTTGTACATGATGCGGATTTGCGGAGTCTTGCCGGCGAGCAGCTGCTTGGCGCCGTCAATGTCCACATCCTGGTAGGCAGCAGAACCGTTTTCCTTCACAGAGTCGGCGTAGGCGGGCTGCGCGGGAACGAAGAGCTGTGAATCCAGCGGCTTTGCTTCCGGTTCCAGCTTCTTGATGATCTTGTCCACAATATCCTTGCGGGGAACCGTCTTCATGAACGCTTCGCGCACATTCTTTTCCGCGAAGACGCCATAGAAGTTCAGGTCAACGTGGTCGTAGGAAAGCTGGTTGCCCTGCTCCACTGTTACGCCCTGGCTCTCGAGCGCCTTGAGCTGTTCAAGGGTGTCGGCGGACGCCTGCGGGGCGATGATGTCAGCCTCGCCATTTTTCAGCGCCTGGACCTGTGCCGGTGCGGAACCGATGTAGCGGACGGTGATCTCGTCGAGCTTGGCTTCAGGGCCCCAGTTGTAGTCCTTGTTCTTGACCATGGTCAGGGACTGGTCCTGGTTCACGCTTTTGACGATGAACGGACCGTTGGAGAGGAACAGGCTCGGGTCGCTCGGCAGGGTCTTGGAGTCGAATCCGGTGTTCCAGAGGTCGGCCATGGCTTTGAGCTTGCTGTCTACAGGCTTCGGGGCCTTGGCATCACCGCGCGGCATGCCCTTGAGGTGGTCGATGAACTCCTGCGTGTCGGCCATGCCGGCCTTCTTCGCCAGAACGTGGGCGGGGATGTCGATCCCGGGGCCGCCGAGGGCGATCTCCCAGTCGGCGAACGGCTTGGAGTACTTCAAAGTCATGGAACGGTTATTGTCACCGATTTCCGGGAAGTCGGTGAGTGCGAGGCCCGTTGGGTCGCCGGCGTACGAGAAGTAGGACGTTCCGGCCTTTCCTTCCGCGTCGGCGTCGTTGTAGTACCCCGAGAAAGCGGCCCACTGCAGGAGCAGGTCCGCTGCGGTGACCGGTGTGCCGTCAGACCATTTGACGCCTTCGTTGATGGTGTATTTGACCGTGAGGGGATCGTCAGAGGTCTTTTCCATCTTGCCGAACTTCTCATTGCGGACGATGTTGAGTTGGTTGTCGATGTAGTAGAAGCCGGAGTGGGTCGCGTAGCTGACCTTGGAGTTGATGTCAGTATTGCCGTCCGCCGTGTTGGGGTTGAACGTGTTGAATGCGTTCACCTCGACAACGGTGGCGGTTCCCCCCTGCTTGCCCGCTGCGTCGCTGGTCGGGGTTGTCCCGGTGTTGGTGTTTGCGCAGGCGCTGAGTGCCAGCGCCGCAGCCGCGGCGACGCCTACTGCTTTGGAAATACGACCGAATCGCATTCCGCCTCCTATGTCTGTTTAAGTGTGGAAAAGACCGCCGCTGTGTAGACGCCGGCCAAAACGCCACATCCCCCCAGTGAGCATGTGGCATGTCTCACATGGGAAGTAGCCTAGACCCGAAGGCATGGCTGGCGGACAGAAAGTTGTCCCTCAGTAAAGGTTGTTATCGAGATGCAACCTAGCAGGAACTGCGGGGCGTTCCGCGGCAGTCTTTGCCGGGTTGGTTTGGGTGCCCGGTTATCCATGCCAATCACAACGAAAGCCCCAAGCCACGGGATCAGGGCTTTTGATTGTTAATCCTCAATCACTGAACAGCAGGCGCGGCCACCCTTGATGTCCAAGCGGGATGCGCGCTCTTATTGATCCGAGGTCCTCCAGCGAAGTCCTCTAGGCTGAGGACACCGGAACGGGATCCGGCAGCGTGTAATGGAAGGCTCGCACAATGACCTGGAACAGCCCCCTCAACCCGCAGCCATAACTCTGGCACGACGTAGCCAAACCGGTAGTCAAACTGGATAGTCGGATCCGCCTGAGTAGGCGAGTGCCCGTGCCGGGGAAAGACAAGTACTGAGTACTGATGTCTTGATATCCACCCCTCATTTACATTCGGGCTATGGGTGAAGACCGAGAGGACCGCGGAAGTGCCGGCATTCCTGTGCCTGTCGTGATGGGCTGCCGAGGGATGCTGCCAGCGGCGATGTTCGGTTTCAAGGACGGTGTGGCCTGGGTGGCTGACGACGTGTTCGTGACTCGTTATAAAGGCGGGATCCTGCTGGTCGAGCGATGGGATGGGCGGAGTGTGAGGTCTGCCGTTCTCCGTCCAGACGGCGAGGGTTTCCTCCGCGCACTGTGGGTGGCGCTCAACGCAGTTGCAGTGAACGGTGCTCCCGAATAGAGCAGTAGAAGTGCCTATATGCTCCGTTTCAGCCCGACGTGGGCCGTCCGATATCCGAGTCGCGTGTAGAAGGCTCGAGCCCGTTCCCGTGCTTCGTCGGTGGTCACCTGTGCCAGTTGCGCCCCACGCGCACGCCCAAAATTGTGTGCCCACTCAAGCATCGCGGTCCCCAAGCCATGTGAACGTTCCGCGGCCGCAACTCGCAGTCCCTCGATCTGTAGTCGCGAAGAACCACCCCGGGAAAGACCTGGAATGACGGTCAATTGCATCGTGGCAACGATGCGATCGGCACCATTGCGGACAACCCCCAGATAGTTGGAACTGTCGCGAACAACCACGTTGTAGGCTGCCTCGTATCGTTCGAGCTCGACGCACTCACGATCGCGGCCGAACTGATCATCAGACAGCAGCGCGGCGATGGCCTCAACATCATCGCGACTCGCCCGTTCCAGTCTGAAAGTCCGGCCCGCCACCCGCAGCAGTCCTCGAACCGAGGATCGCGCATCTGCCTGCAAACGGGCGACCAGCAGATCAAGCCATCCGCCGACGTTGGCTCGAGCCTCAACGGTGTCGGGATAACGGCATCTCAAGTGCAGACCGGACTCGTCCAGGATGAACCAAAGCATGACGCTGTCGGTGTCGATTGTCGCGCTCACATAATGGGCGTCGAGTCCGACGGAGTCGATTCGCACCGGCAGTCTACGTAGGTCCAGCCAGGAGATCGCGAACATACCAGGAGCTACGGGCATGCCGCCCCATTGAGCCAGCACGTCTGCGAGCGGCCACGAGCCAAGTTGCACAGCCTCTTTTACCGCGGCCGCCGCAGCGCGTGGCTCAGCGACCGCCGACTCAAGTACCGAATTAGTAATGAACCAGCCGACTGAGTCATGCCAGTTGTCGCCGACGCGGCTGTGCACGGGAAAGACGGCTCGAAGCGGGGTTCCCGCCAACTCGCGGGTCACCGCAGTCATCGCAACAACAGCGAGTGCGAGCGTTGAGACACCGTAGTCGCGGGCCTGGGCAGCAAATGCGGCACCGTCGTCGAGATCGAACACATCGCGCACTTCTACACGCTCGCGCTGCGGGTCGGGAGCACCCAGGGTCAGTGGGAATTGCGGCATTACGCCGCCGCTGTCCCTGATGATGTCTTCCCATCGGTGACGCACGTGGTCCGGTGCCGCCTCCCGATCCAACAGTGCTTGCGTGTGTTCAACAAATGCCGGCGCTGGCCCGGGCAACAGTTCACGGCCAGCCCTCCCAGCATCGAGCGCCGACAGCAGGTCGCGCGCGATCACCAGCATCGACCACATATCGACGTGGGCGTGGTCGGCCGCAATCACAACGGTGAGTCCAGCAGCAGTCTCCAATACGCAGAGCCGGTGTGAGGGCTTTTGGTATGGCGAACATGCGGCATCGAGAATCTCCCGCACCGCGTCATTGACGGCCTGACCAGGAGACACCTGATGCTCGACCCAGGCTCCCGGACCAATCTCAATTTCGTGAAGTTCCGGATCGCCATCCGCGCCGGGCACGAATGCCGTTCGCAGTGTGCCATGACGGGCGACGACAGCCAGCCAGGCATCGGCAATTGCCTCAAGACGAGTTGGTGTAGGCAGCCGAAAAGACAATGCCATCCAGGAGCCGGGGCGGTCGCCTGCCCCCACATGGAGCCGCTGGTCAAAGGACGCTGGAAGACGTCGGTCGAGCGCAGACACACTGACGTCGTAGCCCCAAACTCGTCCGAACGGTAGGCGCAGGTGCGAGACGTTGGTCAGCCGCATGGCAGTATCCTAACGCCCCAGATAGCCTGAATGCTCCACGCGGCCGCTCGAGGTGACGCGGTCAGTCACGAAACGAGGAGCCCAATGCCCGCTTTCGAGGTTCCCGGAGCCGAGCTTGCGGTTGCTTTGAGCGACGAAGGTGGACACCCAGTTGTCCAACTGCACGGCCTGACCTCAAGCCGCGCGCACGATCGCGTGCTCAACCTCGACCTCGGTCGAGGGCTTAGTGGAACTCGACTGCTGCGGTATGACGCACGCGGCCATGGCCGGTCGACGGGGCGGAAGGTCCCTGAGGACTATCAATGGCAAAGCCTCGCCGACGACCTCCTGCGACTGCTCGATCACTGGTTCCCGGGCGAACGTGTCCACGGAGTTGGTCCATCCATGGGTACCGGCACACTCTTGCACGCCGCTTCGCGCGAGCCAGACCGCTTTACCGGGCTCACGCTTATGGTGCCACCAACCGCGTGGGAAACCCGACGTGCACAGGCTGCAAACTACCGAGTTGCAGCGGCGCTTATCGAGTCTGTTGGTGTCGAGGCATTCCTCGCCACCATCCGCGGAGCAACACAGCCGCCAGCCACAATTGGTGCGCCGGAGACGGCGCCCGACGTCGCCGAGGCCCTATTGCCGTCGTTGTTTCGAGGCGCGGCACTCAGTGATCTGCCTGCCCCTGAGGCCCTCGCCCGAATCGACGCACCGACGACAATCCTGGCGTGGATTGATGATCCGGGCCACCCGCTGTCAACCGCGGAATCCCTTGCCGCACTGCTCCCGCAAGCAACGCTGACGGTCGCCCGCACACCAGGAGATGTCGAAACCTGGCCTAATATTCTGCGCGAAGCTGTCGCCCGTCCGGGCTAACCGACAATTCGCTCGACTATATGCTCATCGTCAAGCGGGAACTGAATTAGACATTGAAGCGGAACGTACCTTATCTACTCGTGCAATGTTGGACGGTGCTGTCAGCCTTGATTTACAGGGGTTCTAGTGGTTGGTAGGGATTGGCCCATTTCGCCCGTTTGCGGACTTCTTGCGGACTCTCTGCGGACTGAGAGCGACGCCCCCCGGGCCAGGGCTGAGCGGTTTTGCCTTCGGGGAGGAAGCCGGGGAGCCTCTTGCCCCACCAGATCGGGCGCCGCTCGGGCGGGCACTGGTGGTATTCGATAATGTCCCACTCGGAGGCGGTGAGGCGGCGGGCGTTGTCTTTGGGGGGCCATGCCATGTGCGTGTGGCCCCCCAAAGACAAGCCAGCGGGCGAGGATGAGCATGTGAGTCCAGCGCATCGCTTCGCCCTAGACCTTGACGGTCCCGCCGTCCTTGAACGGAACGGCCGCCTCAACCCGCGGCCATTGCCGGTACTCCCAGAGTGCACGTCTTCCGGGTCGCCCTCGAGCTTCGGTGTCAGGTAGTCATACTCGACGCCGGCAAGAGTGGAAGTGGGCATGGCCCTAATATATCCGCGCCGCTTCCCGCGTACCCATCATTAGGGGGCCTCCCTCTGTCACTCCCAAGGTTTTTCCAAGGTCTCAACCCAAGCATTTACCCTACCGGGTGGCACTTAGTCGCATCCCGACGCCTTGAATCGTGGCGGAGTGAACGTTTCCGTCAGTGCATTTCGCTGTGCACATTTTTCTACATGCCATCCCGAGGCATTCCTTTCCCGATGACAGAAGGGTCATCATGCGATTTATTCTTCGATCCCTAATCCCATTGGCCTTGCTCCTGGGGTTTCTCATTCCAGCGACGGCCGCTACCGCCGCACCAGCGCAGAACTTTCGCGAAGAGACGCTCGCATTCGCCATCAACGATTGCAACGATGAGCCAGTCTTCATGGAAGGGACGTACCGTCAGGTGTCCAAAACCCAGAAGGATGGGAAAACTGTTTACACGGACACACTTCATGCCAAGGGCGTGGGCACCCAGGGCAACGAGTACGTCCTGAACGGCACAAGCCATTTCCGGACGAACGTTCCCGAATTCGACAACGTTTCATCTTTCACGTTGATCAGCAAGGGATCAGCTCCCAACCTGATCATTCATGCCCGTCTCAGCTCGAACCATCCCCCCGTCATCACGGGCGGATGCAGGGGTTAAGTCCACAGGAGCATAGGCGCAGCGATCATGAACGCCGGCCCCATCAGTAGATGGCCCGCCTGACGGTCCTCGAGCAGAAAAGGGACACCGCATAGGCTCAACGCAGGAGACCCCCGCCAGCTTGGTTAGCTGACGGGGGTTTCTTTGTACGCTGCCACTCAGAGCACCAGCACGGGGCCACCTCGGCGCGCGCCGTCGCGTCAGGCGTTGGACTGCAAGCCGTGCAGCGCGTTCGTGCAGCCCACAAACGAGGAAATGTCCGAGATGACGTTCATCCGTGTCCAGGAAATGCGGTCTCGCCTATGTGCTTCTGCCGTGCCGCGTCCACGGCCTCATCCAAGACCGGCCCTGAAGCAGCGGGCCGACAGCGTCCTCAAGCGAAGTTACATCGACAGCATCAATTCCCGATTGATGAGGAAAATGTCAAGCATTCAGAAGCGTGAGAACGGATCCTGGCGTGCCCGATACCGCGACGATACCGGCAAGGAGCACGCCAGGCCCATCGCGCGGAAGATAGACGCTCAGAAGTGGCTCGACGGCGTAACCGCGTCAGTCACGACTGGAACATATGTGGATCCCAAGTCCGGCAGGGTCACGTTGATCTCAGCGACAAATATGGGCTGACGGTACGACTAGGGCCATGAGTCTGGCCGTACCTCATGCTCGTTCGCTGATGTGGAGTTCCGCAGCCTGAAATGCGCACACGTTGAGTCATGGGTAAAGAAGATGACTGTTGACGGCCTCGCTGCCGGCACCATCAAAACACGCTTCAACAACGTCAGGTCAGTGTTGCGTCAGGTCAGTGTTGCGGGGAGCACGGAATGACCGGATGCTCGCGACGGATCCGGCTGACGGGGTTACACTCCCCCGTGCGCGGAAGAGTGAGCACGCAATGGTCATCCCATCCCCCAGCGAGGCGGCTCCTGACGACTTCTGAGGACTGGTTCCGTCCGTTCATAGCCATGTGCGCGTTTGCCGGGCTAAGGCTCTTTAAGGCCACGACGACGCTCAACACGTGCGCACACGTCCGGCCCACCGCGGAAGACCGCACAAGGGCCGCTGCGCGGGCCATGATGGACGATGCACTCAGCATTCTTGCGGACCCTGTGCGGACTGGCCTAGCTGATCCCTTTGTTTGCAGGGGAAAACAGGCAACATCACACGTTAAACCGGAACTCGACCACGTCGCCGCAGTTACGCCCCTTACGGGCGCTGTCAGGATCATCGCTACCCGATCAGGCAGACCATCCCGCGCCCCTCATCGGCGAGATTCGTGGCGAAGACCCGTGCCCGTCGAAGATAGCCAACGGCATACTCGACGTCAAGGTCCCGATCGACATACGGCGAAACCGGCAACCGCAGCCTCACCTCCCCGTCAGAGACATCATCCAAGTCCTGAGCAATCGCCAAAACCTCGGACGGTGTGAGGGCCCGTACCCACGGCTCCCAAACTTCGCCACGCATGGTCACGTTGCCTTCAAACATACGAAAAGCGGGTCGCGCCGCCACGCCCGCCCGCAATGGGGCAGTGAGAACCCGCAGATGCCGCCACGCCTTGTCCAGGTAGAGCATGTCGCGCTCAGATATCAATTGCTCGAAGGTGGTACGACTGGTCCCGACACCAGGTTCAAGGCCCCAAGCATCAGCAAGCGGATCGACCGACACGACGCTCGTCGGGTCGGAAAGCACCTGTTCAGTGACGTCGCCGTCGAATGCATATGCGTAATATCTGATTCCCATTCACCAAGTATTGCCACGGGGCAAGCTGCGCAGGACGGCCGCGTTGCGTTATGTGGATAACTCGCGAGATGAACTTTACTGGCTCGCTGTTTGAGACCTGACGAGTGTGGGGTGGGGCCCCATCGCTGGCCTGCGCGTGATTACACGGGCTGGCCCGAGGACGCCCTCCGCATCGAAAGCAGTTGGGTACGACCGATCTGCATGTCTATGACCAGCCGCACCGAGCTGTTCACGCGACCTTGAGAGGCGTGATGGCCGCGATCTGCTCGGCCGCACGATCTTCGGCACGGTCGAGATCGTAATGCGTCTGCAGGTTGAGCCAGAACTGAGCCGACGTTCCAAAATACTTGCCGAGACGCAGTGCAGTGTCGGCTGTGATCGCACGCTTGCCATGCACTATCTCATTGATTCGGCGCGGCGGCACATGGATCGCCACGGCGAGCTTGTTCTGCGTGATGCCAAAACCCTCAATGAAATCCTCCATGAGAACTTCACCTGGGTGAATCGGCGCAAGATAGTCAATGGTGGTCAACGATCTCCACCTCCTCTGGTCCAGCGCCCGTCCACCTAAAGCAGATCCGCCACTGGTCGTTGATCCTGATGCTGTATTGACCAGCCCGGTCACCTTTCAGCGCTTCGAGCCGGTTCCCCGGTGGAACGCGGAGATCCTCGATCGACTCCGCGGACCCCACCTGGCGAAGCTTGCGGAGGGCGGACCGAAGGATCCGTGAATCCATCGAAGCCACATGCTCACGACGCCACAGTCGTTCGGTGTCTTTGCTCCCGAACGACCTGATCACGGCATCAGGATATAACGCACAGCGTTAATAACGCTAGACGTTAAACCTGAATTCCACGACGTCGCCGTCGGCCATCACGTATTCCTTGCCTTCGATGCGGACCTTGCCGCGGGACTTCGCCTCGGACATGGATCCCGCGTCGATGAGGTCTTCGAAGGAGACGACTTCGGCCTTGATGAAACCACGCTGGAAGTCGGAGTGGATTACTCCTGCCGCCTGCGGGGCGGTGTCCCCCCGGTGGATGGTCCAGGCCCTGGCCTCTTTGGGACCTGCCGTCAGATACGTCTGCAGCCCCAGCGTATGGAAGCCCACCCGCGCCAGCTGATCGAGACCCGACTCGTCCTGGCCGTTCATCTCAAGCATTTCGCGGGCTTCGGCCTCGTCCAGCTCCACGAGGTCGGACTCCAGCTTGGCGTCGAGGAAGATGCAGTCAGCGGGCGCAACCATGGCGCGCAGCTCGGCCTGCTTCTCAGGGCTGCCGAGGATGGCTTCGTCGGCGTTGAAGACGTAGATAAAGGGCTTGGCCGTAAGGAGGCCAAGCTCCTTGAGATGCTCCATCTCCAGCTTGTCGGTCTTGATGGAGGAGTAAATGGTGTCGCCGCGCTCCAGGACCGCCTGCGCGGCCTTGATGGCAGCGAGCTCAGCGGCCTCCCGCTTCTTGATCTTGACCTCTTTTTCGATCCGGGGAATGGCCTTCTCGATGGTCTGCAGGTCTGCGAGGATCAGTTCGGTGTTGATGGTTTCCATGTCCGAACGGGGGTCGACTTTGCCGTCGACGTGGATGACGTCGGGGTCGTCGAAGACGCGCACCACTTCGGCGATGGCTTCCGCTTCGCGGATGTTGGCGAGGAACTGATTGCCCAGCCCTTCTCCTTCGGATGCGCCCTTGACGATGCCGGCGATGTCGACGAAGGAGACCGCTGCGGGCAGCACGCGCTGGGATCCGAAGATCCCGGCGAGCTTCTGGAGCCGCGGGTCGGGCAGGTTCACGACGCCGATGTTCGGTTCGATGGTGGCGAACGGGTAGTTCGCCGCCAGCACCTGGTTGCGGGTCAGTGCGTTGAAAAGAGTTGATTTGCCGACGTTGGGCAGTCCGACGATGCCAATAGTAAGAGCCACGGACATTGATTCTACCCGTTGCACCGGCGCCGGCTGCTACCGGCCCGGTCTCCAGGCGTCACCACCCTGCACGCGGCCCGGTTCTGTCAGGGCGCGGCTGGCCGGGGCGCCGCTGCCTTCGGCAAAAATGTCGCACCTGCATGCCACAGTGAAGGCATGGATTCTTTTGCAGTCATTCTGGCCCTCCTGATGCTGTTGCTCGGCGCCCTCGCCGGGGCGGCCTTCGCCTACACGGTGCTGCGCCGCCGCACCGCGGCGCTGGAAGCGGATTTCGACGGCGTTTCGGCGCGGCTCTCGGCGGTCACCGCCCAATATGCTGCTGCCGAAGCCGAGCGGAAGCTGCTCGCCGTGCAGAACCGGGAACTGGGCGAATCACGCCAGCAGGACGGCAGTGTCCTGCGGGCCCTGGCGCCGGTCGCCGAAAAGCTGACGGCCGTTCAGCAGCAGGTTTCCCTGCTGGAACGTGACCGGCTGGAGCAGTACGGGCAACTGGCACAGCAGCTGCAGGAGGCCAGGCTTTCGGATGAACAGCTGATGAGGTCCACGCATGCCCTCGAAGCGGCGCTGCGTTCGAACAGCGCCCGCGGCCAATGGGGTGAAGTCCAGTTGCGGCGGGTCGTTGAGGCCTCCGGGATGCTGCGCCATGTCGATTTCCACGAGCAACTTCACAGCGCGGGAACTGACGCATCGGTCCGTCCGGACCTCGTGGTGCAGCTGCCCGGTGACAAGCAGCTGGTGGTGGACGCCAAAGTGCCGCTGTCCGCTTATCTTGAGGCCCAGGATCTTGGCCACACCGACAGGGACACAGCCGGGAGCCGGTCAAACCAGCAGGTCCTGCTGGCTGCGCACGCCAAGGCGCTCAAGTCCCACGTTGATGCCCTCAGCAACAAGAAGTACTGGGACATATCGGGCAACTCCCCGGAGCTGGTCATTTGCTTCCTGCCGGCTGAGTCCATCCTCGCGGCCGCGCTCTCTGCCGATCCCGGGCTCCTGGACCATGCGCTGTCCAGGAACGTGGTCCTGGCCTCGCCCGGCACACTGCTCGCCGTCCTCAAATCCGTCGCGTTCACCTGGCGGCAGGACGTGCTGACCGACAGTGCCCGCGAACTGTTCGAACTGGCCCGGCAGCTCTACGAACGGATGGGAACCCTCGGGGAAAATGTCAGCAAGCTGGGGTCCTCGCTGAAAACCTCGGTGGACCGGTACAACTCCATGGTGGGCACGTTGGAAGCACGGATCCTCCCCACGGCGCGGAAGCTCAATGCCCTCGACGCCACCGGGCTTGCCACACCTCCCGCGGTCCAGGTCACCGCCCGCGCCGTATCCGCTCCCGAGCTGCAGGCACGGGAACGGTCAGCGGCTACAACAGAGGAGGCATCGGAAGAGGACGCCGCGTAGGCCTCACCCTTCCGGCCTGCCGGGCTGGGTTGAACGCCTGCCGGCTAGTTTGAGCGCCTGCCGCCGAGGGCCCGGGAGACGTCGCCGGCTTCCTTGAGGGTTGCGCGCAGTTCCTTGGGCAACGAGAAGAGCAGGTCCTCTTCGGCGGTGACGACTTCCTCGACGCTGCCGTAGCCGTAATCGGCCAGCAGGCGGAGAACGTCCTTGACCAGCACCTCGGGAACGGAGGCACCGGACGTGACGCCGACAGTGGCCACGCCTTCGAACCAGGCCTCGTCCACCTCGTTGGCGAAGTCGACGCGGTAGGAAGCCTTTGCCCCATACTCGAGCGCGACCTCAACCAGGCGCACCGAGTTGGAAGAGTTGGCCGAACCGACCACGATCACGAGGTCCGCCTGGGGTGCGATCTTCTTGATGGCCACCTGGCGGTTCGTGGTGGCGTAGCAGATGTCATCACTGGGCGGGTCCTGCAGCGTCGGGAAGCGCTCCTTGAGCAGGCGGACTGTTTCCATGGTTTCGTCGACGCTCAGTGTGGTCTGCGACAGCCAGATGACTTTTTCCGGATCCCGGACGGTCACCTTGTCCACCTCATGCGGACCGTTGATGATCTGGATGTGCTCCGGTGCTTCCCCGGCGGTGCCCTCCACTTCCTCATGGCCGTCATGGCCGATCAGGAGGATATCGAAGTCGTCCTTCGCGAAACGGACGGCTTCCTTGTGGACCTTCGTCACCAGGGGGCAGGTGGCATCGATCGTGCGCAAGCCGCGGTCGCCCGCGGACTGGACGACGGCCGGTGACACGCCGTGGGCAGAGAAGATGACAAGGGCGCCTTCGGGCACCTCATCGGTTTCGTCCACGAAGATGGCGCCCTGCTCTTCAAGGGAGCTCACGACGTGCACGTTGTGGACAATTTGCTTGCGGACATACACCGGAGGCCCATAGTGCTCCAGGGCCTTCTCCACCGCGATGACGGCACGGTCCACACCCGCGCAGTACCCGCGGGGGGCCGCCAGCAGGACCTTCTTGGGGCCGGATACCGGTGCGGCTGCCGACACTTCCTCGGGCGAACGCCGCCGGCGCGGGACAGTTGGCATCGAAAGGGAGACTGCTGAGGAGGTCATTTCTCCATGCTACCGGGTGTGGCAGCGCGTCCCCGCAGCCCGGCCGGCCGGCCCAAAATCCTATGGTCCGGGCACTATCCCCGGAGTCCTTCAGCGCTTTCGGGCAGCGCCGCCAAGAAGACCGAACACGAGGCCCGCGCCCAGCAGCACGGCCCCGGTGACCGCGCCGGCCTGGATCCAGGACCCGAATCCGTTTGCCGAGGCTGCCACGAATTCCCGCTTAAAGAGGTCTGCCACCTCGTTGCCGCTCGCTGTGCCCATGACCGCGTCGGTTGCCCAGCGGGATCCCAGGCTCCACAGGCCGGCCAGCCCGAGGCCTCCAATCCCCGTGCCCACCAGCACTGACCAACGCCGCCGGGCCGCCACAAGGGCAAGGAGGAAGGCGATGCCTGCCCCGATAGCCAGGCTGTAGCCAACCGGAGCGTAGGCGGCGACCTGCTCGATGAGCTGGCGCTGGCTGGACTGGCCAACGGTCAGCAGAGTCTGCTCCGGGGCTTCCAACGGCACCCCGAGATGCTCGGAGATCTGCTTGGCCGCGAGGGCCACAAGCGGCGCCACATCCAGGGTGATGGAGGTCGCGGCCTCAGTTTCGGAGGTGCTGCCGCCCGCCGCGGCAAAGTTGAGCCGGTGGCTCTTCCGCAAGGTTTCTTCCCAGGCAGCGGGGTAGCCCGGAAGTCCGGTGAGCGACGCGGCAGCCGATTCCAGCAACGGCCGGACGGCCTCGGCCAAGGGGCCGGGTACCGCTCCCCCGGTGTCGATTCCGCCCACGGCTGCGGCGGCAAGCCGGTTCTGAAATGTAGGATCCTTGCCCAAAGGAGCGGCCAGGGCAACAAAGCCCTCCTCCTGCACGATGTTGCGGTCCACCCACATGGCCGGGACGGCAACTGCGGCCAGAAGCAGGCCAAGGACAACGGCCAAGGCCGAAACAAAAGAACGCAAGGGATTCCTAGCTGGTTGGGGGTTCCTGGCGGGTCGATGGGACACAGCCATCCTAGGGGCGCGGCCGCATGAGCAAAAAATGTCGCCACCCGGTGATAAAGCTATGGATAGAGTTGATTAACCCACCGCGACGGCAAAGGACAGCCACTCATGCAACAGGGCAACGCCTCCATCCGGGCTGCACATGGCTGAAAATGCCACCGTGCCGGCCGCCGGGCGCACAACGGTCCCTCCCACCGCCGCAGACACCAGCCCGGACAACCCGTGGCCGCTGCAGTTGCTGTCCCAAAAACTCAAGGCCCATATCGAACGGGCTCCGGCGGCGTGGGTCGAAGGCCAGGTCATCGAACTGAACCGCCGTGGCACCAGCGCCTTCCTGACGCTCAGGGACGTCGACGCGGAGATTTCACTGCCGGCTTCCGTCTGGTCGAAGATCCTGGACCGCCAGGAGACCCCGCTCGAGCGCGGCAGCCGCGTGGTTGCCTTGCTCAAGGCCGAATTCTGGCTGAAGACCGGACGCCTGAACATGTCCGTCAAGGACATCCGCCCGGTAGGCCTGGGCGACCTCCTCGCCCGGATCGAGAGGCTGCGCCACGCGCTCGCCGCCGAAGGCCTCTTCGCCGAATCCCGGAAGAAACGGCTGCCGCTGCTGCCCCACCGCATCGGCCTCATCACCGGCCGGGACTCTGACGCCAAGAAGGACGTCCTCCGCAACGCAGCGTTGCGGTGGCCCGCCGTCGAGTTCGAAGTCCGGGAGGTGGCCGTTCAGGGAAACACCGCGGTGAGCCAAATTGTCGGGGCGCTGAAGGAACTCGACTCCCGGTCCGACGTCGACGTCATCGTCATTGCACGCGGAGGGGGCGCTCTGGAGGACCTCCTGCCCTTCAGTAACGAGGAACTGATCCGTGCCGTCGCCGGTGCCGTCACCCCGGTGGTGAGTGCCATCGGGCACGAGGCGGACCGGCCCATCCTGGACGACGTCGCCGACCTTCGCGCTTCCACGCCCACGGATGCCGCCAAGCGGATCGTTCCGGAAGTCTCGGAGGAGCTCGCCCGGGTCCGGCAGGCCGAGGCGCAGCTGCACCGCTCGGTCTCCCAGCTTGTCGCCAGGGAATCTGACCGCCTCGCCGCCCTGCGTTCCCGACCCGCCCTCGCCTCACCGGAAGGCATGGTCACTGCGCGGGAGGAGGATGTGGAACGGCTGTCCCGCCGCTCCACTGCGGCGATCAGCGCGGCTGTCACCAGGGCAGCGGACCAGCTCGCCCACCTCCAGGCCCAGGTCAGAGCGCTGTCTCCGCAGCAAACCCTGGACCGCGGCTACGCCGTGGTCCAACTCGCCGAAGCCAGCGGGGCGGCAGCGGGGACAGTGGTGCGCCACCCCTCGCAGGTTCCGCCCGCCACGGAACTTTCCGTCCGGGTAGCGGGCGGGCGGTTCGGTGCGACGTCGACCGGCGCCCGCCAGCCCGCCGGCACCTGATACATGACCGAGAAACCACCCAGTTCAACAAATACGACAGGTGAAACTGACATGACGGACCAGACCAACGATGCCGCACCCGAAACTGCAGCGCAGGCACCCCTGCCGGCAGACATCGAGGCGCTGAGCTACGAGGAAGCACGGGAGCAGCTGGTGGGCGTGGTATCCCGGCTCGAAGCCGGCGGGACAAGCCTTGAAGATTCACTCGCCCTCTGGGAACGGGGCGAAGCCCTTGCCCGGCGCTGCGAAGAATGGCTGGAGGGCGCACGGAAGAGGCTGGCGGCTGCCCGCAAGGTCAGCTGAGGCAGCAGCATTAGCAGCCGTCCCGTCCGTTAGGACCTTTCAACCAGGCGGCGTTCGGCGTCCACGTCGAAGTCGGCTTTGGGCCACTCGAGCTGAAGCTCGTCGAGCGCCTCCAGAAGCAACTGCTGCACCGCAATCCGCGCGTACCATTTCTTGCTGGCAGGCACGACGTACCACGGGGCATGGTCCGAGTTGGTGGCATCGAATGCCGCCTGGTATGCAGCCATGTAGTCTTCCCAGAATGCGCGTTGCTTGAGGTCTCCGGTGTTGTACTTCCAGTGCTTGGCCGGATTATGCAGCCGGGCCAGGAGCCGCTCCTTCTGCTCCTCGTTGCTGATGTGAAGCATGACCTTGATGACCTTCGTGCCCACGGCAACCTGCCTGGCTTCGAACTCGTTGATGGCCGCGTAGCGGCGTTCAAGCTCCTTCGGGTCTGCCCAGCGGTGAACCCGGTGGATCAGGACGTCCTCGTAGTGAGACCGGTCAAAGACGCCCACCATGCCGGCGGCGGGAACTTCCTTTTCGATGCGCCAGAGAAAGTCGTAGGCCTTTTCCTCAGGCGTGGGTGCCTTGAAGGACTTGAACTGGACGCCCTGCGGATCCATGGCGCCCAATACGTGCTTGACGATTCCGCCCTTGCCGGCGGTATCCATTCCCTGCAGGATCAGCAGAACCCGCTGGGTGCCGCCAAATTTCGACTCCGCAAACAGCTTCTCCTGAAGTTCCGCGAGCTTGTCGTCGAGGTCCTTAAGGAGGGTCTCGCCGTCGGCCTTGTTCCCGGGATAACCCGGGGTGGTATTAGGGTCAACATCCGCCAGCTTGAAGCCCTTGCCGACCCTCAGGGATCCGGAGGGGAACTTCGTGAAATCCACGACGCCGGTCATGTTGGCCTCTTTCCACAGTTGTGTGTGGAAACAGGCTAGTTCCCCTGATACCGGCTGAGGAAGTCTCCCATACGGCCAATTGCCTCTTCGATGTCCTTCACATTTGGCAGGGTGACCATCCTGAAGTGGTCCGGCCGCACCCAGTTGAAGGCCCGGCCATGGGACACCAGGATTTTCTGTTCCTTCAGCAGGTCCAGGACGAACTTCTCGTCATCGCGGATGTGGAAAAAATCGGGGTCCAGCTTCGGGAAAAGGTACAGGGCGCCCCTTGCCTGCTGGGTGCTCACTCCGGGGATGGCGTTCAGCATGTCGTAGGCCTTGTTCCGCTGCTCCAGCAGTCGCCCGCCAGGCAGAATGAGGTCGTTGATGCTCTGGTAGCCGCCCAGCGCGGTCTGGATGGCATGCTGCGCCGGCACATTGGCACAGAGCCTCATGTTGGCGAGCAGGTTGATGCCTTCGAGATAGTCGGAGGCGTCCTTCTTCGGACCGGAGATGGCCATCCACCCTGCCCGGTAGCCGCACACGCGGTAGGCCTTGGACAGGCCGCTGAAGGTCAGGCACAGGACGTCGTCGCCGGTGAGGCCGGCCATGTTCACGTGGACGGCGTCCTCGTACAGGATCTTTTCGTAGATCTCGTCGGCGAAGAGCACCAGACCGTGCTTCTCCGCCAGGGCCACGATCTTCCGGAGTGTGCTTTCCGGGTAGACGGCACCTGTCGGGTTGTTCGGGTTGATGACCACGATGCCTTTGGTGCGCGGGGTGATCTTGGCTTCCAGGTCCTCCAGGTCCGGCTGCCAGCCCGATTCCTCGTCGCACAGGTAGTGGACGGGACGTCCACCGGCGAGGGCCACAGAAGCCGTCCACAGCGGGTAGTCGGGGGTGGGGATCAGGATCTCATCGCCCTCTTCGAGCAGAGCCATGAGCGACATGGTGATGAGCTCACTCACGCCGTTGCCCAGGTAGATGTCGTCCACGTCGATGTTCTGGATGCCGCGGGTCTGGTAGTACTGCGAAACCGCGGTGCGGGCCGAGAAAATGCCGCGGGAGTCGCTGTAGCCCTGGGCATGCGGCAGGTGGCGGATCATGTCCACCAGGATCGCGTCCGGCGCTTCAAAGCCGAAGGGCGCTGGGTTTCCGATGTTCAGTTTGAGGATGCGGTGACCCTCTGCCTCCATCTGCTGGGCGGCCTGAAGAATCGGTCCACGGATGTCGTAAAGGACATTATGAAGCTTGGTGGACTGCTTGAATTCTGCCATCCATCAAATATGCCATATGCGGGATGTGCTTCCGGGGAGACGTGGCTCACACACGACGGCGGCTGCCGGCTTCGCAGGGAAGCCCGGCAGCCGCCGTCGTAGTTCAGTTCTTGAGTGCGGGCGGCTTGCCTACTTGACGATGCCCTTGTCCTTGAGCCAGGCCGCGGCCGCATCCTTGGCATTCTGCTTCTGTGTGCCGCTGACTGCACGGTTGAGGTTGATGAGGTCTTCGGTCGTCAGAATCCGGGACACCCCGTTCAGGGCCTCCCTGGCCTTGTCCGTCATCTTGGCGCTGTTATACAGGGGCAGCACCTGCTGGGCCTTGAAGTTGTTCTTGGGGTCTTCCAGGACCACAAGGTCGTTGTCGGCGATCGACGGGGTTGTCGTGTAGATGTCGGCCACCTGCACTTCATCCGTCAGGAGTGCCTGCAGGGTCAGGTTGCCGCCGCCGTCGTTGAACGGTTTGAGCGCCTTGAGTTCGCAGTTGTAGTTCTTCTTGAGCCCTGGGAACCCATAGGCGCGCGTTTCGAACGTGGCCGGTGCGGCCATCGTGAAGTCCTTGCAGACCTTGGCCAGGTCCTCGATGGATTTCAGCTGGTGTTTCTCGGCCGTTGCCTTGGTCACCACCATGGCATCCTTGGACTCGGCCTTGGCCGCCTCCAGCACCCCGAGGCCCTCGGGCAGCTTCTCCGGCAGTGCCTTGTATACGTCCTCCGCGGCGACTTCCGGTGCCTCGGGGTCCACGTGCGAGAGCAAGTTCCCTGAGTAGTCCGGCACGACGTCCACGGAGCCGTCCTGTACAGCCTTGAAGTAGATTTCGCGGGAGCCGATGTTGGGCTTGGTGGTGGTGGTGATGCCGGCCGCGTTCAGTGCCCCGGCGTAGATTTCGGCAATGACCTGGCTTTCGGGGAAGTCGGCAGAACCGACAACCAGGGAGCCACCACCTGTCGCACCGCCTGCGGTGGTGGTCGGTGACGTCAGCGGATCGCCGCCGCCGCAGGCCGAGAGCGCCAGGGCCATGCCAACACCTGCGGCAAGGCCGCCCAGGCCGCGGCGGGTGACGGTCGTGCGGATCGGGTCCTTCATGGGGTACCTCCTTGAACAGCGGCCGTCGCGGGTGCGGCAGCCGAGCGTGTGGTGGCGGCCTGGCGGCCGCCCTTGGGACCGGTGGCCAGTCCGGGGGAAACCAGCAGCCTCTGCGCCGCTGCAAGCACGAGGTCGACGGCGATCGCCAGGCCGGCGATCAGCAGCGAACCGGCCAGCATCCGGGGGAAGTCCTGGAGGACCAGGCCGTCGAAGAGGTACCGCCCGAGTCCCCCGAGCGGCAGATACGCCACGACTGATACCGTGGCGATCACCTGCAGCACGGCTGTCCGGATGCCCCCGAACATCACCTGGAGACCGTTGGGCAGCTCCACCCGGAAGAGGATCTGCAGTTCCTTCATGCCCATGGCGCGCGCGGCGTCCACAACTGCCGGGTCGACGCTGGAGATCCCGGCATACGTGCCTGCGAGCAGCGGCGGGACCGTGAGGATCACCAGCGCCCATACCGGCGGCATGAGGCCGCTGCCGGCGATGAGCGCGAAGAGCACCAGCAGGCCCAGCGTGGGCAGGGCCCGCAGCGCTCCTGCCACGGCCACTGCCGCAACCCTCCCCCGCCCGGTGTGGCCGATGTAGAGCCCGACCGGCACGGCGATCGCCGCGGCGATGACCAGGACGAGGCCGCTGTACTGCAGGTGCTCAAGCAGCCTGTTGGCGATGCCTGAGGTCCCCGTCCAGTGGCTTGGATCGGCGAGCCAGGCAAAGGTTTCGGTGAAGATACTCATGACCGGGCCCCCGCATGGATCTGTGTCTCGGCAATGTACTCCGCGCCCGTCACCGGCTCCGCGCGGGAGGGCGCAGCCGATACCCGGGTCCACGGCGTGAGCAGCCGCTCCAGGAGGACCAGGACGGCATCCATCAGGAGTGCCAGCAGGAGAATCGCAACGATCCCCACCACCACCTCCGTGACGAAGGTCCGCTGCAGCCCGTCCGTGAAGAGGATCCCCAGGTTTCCCACGCCCAGCAGTGCGGCAACGCTCACCAGCGAGATGTTGCTGACGGACACCACCCGCAGGCCGGCGAACAGGACGGGAAGGGAGAGAGGCAGATCGATGGACAGGAAGCGTGCCGCGGGCTTGTAGCCCATGGCCACGGCCGCCTGCCGCAGGTCGTCATCGACCGAATCGAAGGCGTCCATGGCCGCCCGCACCAGCAACGCCACAGCGTAGATCGTCAGGGCAACGATGACATTCAGCGGGTCCAGGATCCTCGTGCCCAGCAGGGGCGGCAGGATGATGAAGAGTGCCAGCGACGGGATCGTGTACAGCAGCGACGTCAGGGTGGTCACGAGGGACCTGAGTACAGGGTGGCGCCGCGAGACCTGGGCCAGCGGAATGGAAATCAGCAGCCCCAAAACCATAGGCACCAGGGCAAGGACCAGGTGCTGGCCCGCCCGCTCGAAGACGATGCCGCTGTTCGCCAGGAACCAGTCCATCAGAGGGCGTCCTGGCGGATCCGGCGGGCGGATTCGATGACAGCGAGCACTTCCGCCGCCTCGATCACGCCCGCGACCCTGCCCTCGCTGTCCAGCGCCACGCCCAGCCCAGACGGCGAAGACAGGGCGGAATCCAGCGCACGGCGCAGCGTATCCCCGGGCCGGAACAGCGAGCCTCCCGGGATGAGTTCGGAACCGGAGCCGGGGCCTTCCCAGCCCAGGGGACGGGACTCCGCGTCCAGGACGAGGCGCCAGCCGCCGGCGTTTCCCGTCATGCCGGCGTGGGCATCTTCGCCGCGGGTGACGGTCGCCACCGGCCGGATGGTCACGCCGTCGGCCGCCGTAAACCCAAGGTGCCGGAACCCGCGGTCGCGGCCCACGAAGGATGCCACGAACTCACTGGCCGGCGCGCGGAGGATTTCCTCCGGTGTGGCGTACTGGGCGAGCTTGCCGCCGACGGCGAAGACCGCCACCTTGTCCCCCAGCACGGTGGCCTCGTCGATGTCATGGGTGACAAAGACAATCGTCTTGGCCAGATCGCGCTGCAGCCTCAGCAGTTCCCGCTGGAGCTCGTCGCGGACCACGGGATCCACTGCGCTGAAGGGTTCATCCATGAGCAGCACCGGCGGATCGGCAGCCAGGGCACGGGCCACCCCGACCCGCTGCTGCTGCCCGCCGGAGAGCTGGGACGGGTAGCGCTTCCCAAGCGCGGCAGCCAGCCCGACGACGTCGAGCAGTTCTTCGGCGCGCCTCCGCGCGTCCGCCTTGGAGACGCCGTTCAGGCGCGGCACCGTGGCGATGTTGTCCAGCACCGAGCGGTGCGGCATGAGGCCGGAGGACTGCATGACATAGCCCATGGACCGCCGAAGCTCCGCCGCCGGCACAGACGTGACATCCTTGCCGTCCACGGTGATGGTCCCCCTGGTGGGCTCAACCATCCTGTTGATCATGCGCAGGGAGGTGGTCTTTCCGCAGCCCGAGGGTCCGACGAACACCGTGATGGAGCCTTTGTCGATGGTCATGCTCAGGTTGTCCACCGCCGGCTGTCCACCTTGATACTGCTTGGTGACGCTAGCGAACTCAATCATGGCTTCGGCCATTCCCGGGCTTACCTAACTGTTGTCAGCAACATCGGACAAGCGAGCTGATCATAAGCACGCTGAATTTTGGGTGTAAAGCGCACTTTGACAAAGCGTAACCAGTGCCCGCGGGAAAGTAACCGCACACGCCCATACCGTAACCATTCGGAGACAACCGCCCGCCGGATGGGTCTCCGACCGAAACCGGCAGGCTAGCCGTTTCTGTACCGTTCCGCCGCGCGCTGGGTCCTGCCCGCTACCGCCACTTTCTGGTGCCATTCGCGCTGGTAAGCCCGCCGGGCCGCAGCGTCGTGACGCCGGTTCAGGGCGGCACGTTCGCGCTGCAGCTTGAGATAGCTGGCCCACCGCCTGGTGTCCAGGGTTTCGTCGGCGAGCGCGGCCTGGACGGCACAGCCCGGTTCACGGTCGTGGGCGCAGTCGGAGAACCGGCACTGCCGGAACAGCTCCTCAAGATCGCCGAACATTTCGCCCATGCCCTCGTCGGCGTCGAACAGCCCAAAACCACGCACTCCTGGCGTGTCCATGAGCACCGCGCCGCCCGGCAGTGGCACCAGCTCCCGGGACGTGGTGGTGTGCCGTCCTCTGCCGTCAGCTGCCCGAACCTCTCCCGTGGATTGGACCTCCCTGCCGGCGAGTGCGTTGATGAGCGTGGACTTGCCGGCGCCGGAGGGCCCCAGCAGCACGAGGGTCCCTCCCCTGGGCACGTGGGCGAACAACTCGTCCAGGCCGTCCCCCTGCTCGGCGGATGTGGTCACCACGTCGACTCCGGCCGCCTGCAGGATCACCTTCCCGACGACGTCATCCGCGAGGTTGGCGAGGTCGGCTTTCGTGATGATCACCAGCGGTGTGGCACCTGAATCCCATGCCGCAACGAGGGTCCGTTCCAGCCGGTTGTGGGTCAGTGGCCGGTCGACCGGAACCACCACGCCCACCACGTCGATGTTGGCGCCCAGAACCTGCGCCTCGGAGGACGCGTCGAACGCCCGTTTGCGGCTCAGCTCGGACGTGCGCGGAAGCACTGCGACGACGGCCGGCTCACCGGCGGCGTTGTGCCCGAGCCAGACCCAGTCGCCGCTGGCAGGCACGGGCGGCGAGGCCGGATACGGCACGCGCGCCAGGCCGTCCGCTGTGGCGACGAGAAGGCGGTTGCGGTCAACCCTGACGACCCGGGCAGGCATTTGCCCGCCGGTTACCGGGTGGGCCGTGAAATGCGCGGCCGTGGAAGCCGTGAAACCGTACTCGGCTGGTCCCCGCAGGTGTGCGGTGCCGGGCTTGTGGCTGGACTGGTTGGTTTCGGAAATTGCGTTGTTTTCGGCCACTGCAGGGCCGGAAGGATTGTTCACTGTGGACCTCTGGGTGGGGCCCCTGGGCACCACGCTGGCCATCCCCCTACGAGCATGTATCGGGGCGGCGGCTGAGGATTAGGCGGTGCCGAATCGCGGGGCAGGATTAATGAAGGAGTCTTTGCTTATGCGCTCCGGGCACAGGAAAGCTGCAATCATCAGGTCCACCTCCCCGCTGCGTCTCATGCCGGATACCCTATCCGGTCGCTCCCAACAGGATAGCCAGCGGGTCTTTGCTTGGCTAGGAAATTCCGGTGCTTGGCTAGGAAAAAGGCTTAGCCGAGCTTGCCGTTGACGGGCCGCTCGCTGAACAGCCGCAGCGCCGCATCCACCAGCGAGACGCGGTTCAGGGAGCCCACTTCATCCAGCGGGATCCAGGCAGCGTGGGTGGTGGTGCCGTCCACCTCGTGAGTGAGTTCCCCGCCGGTGATCCTTGCCTCGTACACGAGCCGGAGCGCCTGGAAGTCCCGGTCGATGCCGTCCAGCCGTGACCCTGAGGGCCAGTGGCCGACGTCGATCCCCAGCATGGCGCCGATCTCGGCGTGGTAGCCCGTTTCCTCGAAGATCTCCCGGACGCATCCGTCCACCGGATGTTCGGCGAGGTCCAGCCCGCCCCCTGGAAGCGTCCACCCCTCCTTGCCGTCCTGTTTCCAGTACGCCAGCAGAATGGCGTCGTCGCGGAGGATCACGGCGTATGCCGCGGGGCGGGTGTCGAAGAGAACGCTCATGAATCCAGCCTAGCCCGGGCACCCTCGAGGAAGCCTCGGCAGCAGCGGAGCGTGCCATGGCCCAGGGAGCGGGCCGGGCTGCCCGCGGTCTCCCGCTACTGTTGTTCGCCCAGTGCTGTTC